>NZ_RRZJ01000009.1:0-212768 GCF_004368175.1 Pseudomonas sp. CH235 | reverse complement strand
GGGATTTATCCGGGGGTGGGAGCGCAGCGACCGTGCGGCGCAGCCGCATGCATCGAGAGGAGGTGCAGCGAAGCAAACCGTAGGCGATGCCCCCGGATGAATCCCGGAACGAAGGAACACCGAGCCACAGCGAGGTGCCGAACGCCGGGGCCCAGCCTTTTGGTTACTTTTTGGCGTTTGAAAAAGTGACCCGCTGTAAGAGCGGAACCGCCAGCCGCAGCACCAGAAAAAACGGATATTCACCCCAAACAACCCAAAAAAAAGCCCGCCAATGATCACTCATCGGCGGGCTTTTTCATTCGCAGCTAACGCTTAAATCGCACCACGCTTACGCAACAGATCCAACACCTGCTTCACGCTTTCATCCAGCGACAACGACTGGGTATCAATCACCAGATCAGCATCCAGCGGCACATCATACGGGAACGACTCACCCGGAATGTTATCGCCACCCGCAGCATACAACCCTTGCGGATCACGCTCGGCGCACACAGTCGGCGAAGCCTGAACATAAACCGTCAGCAAACGCTCCTTGCCAATCAGATCCTTCGCCTGCTCACGACCTTCAGCACTCGGCGCCACAAACGCCGCAAGCGTCAGCAGACCCGCCTCGTTGAACTGACGCGCCACATGCGCGGCACGACGCCAGTTCTCGGTGCGACCCGCGCGATCCTGCGGCAGCCCCTTATTGAGGTCATGACGCAGATTCTGACCATCCAGCACAAACACCGCACGACCGAGGTCGAACAGCTTGCGCTCGACCGCATACGCCAAGGTGCTCTTGCCCGCACCGGACAGGCCGCTGAACAGCACGGTGGCCGGTTGCTGACCGAAACGCTGAGCGCGCTCTTCGGTCGCTACATGGGCCAGTTTGCCGTGGTGCGTAGCCGTGCCATGGGTCACCGGCTGAGCGACGATCATGCCGGCGCCGACGGTGCCGTTGGTCAAACGGTCGATCACGATGAACGCGCCGGTGGTGCGGTTGCTGTCGTAACCGTCGAGGGCGATCGGCGCGTCGAGCGCGATCTTCACCTTGCCGATTTCGTTGAGCTGCAACGCGCTCGCCGGGCCTTCTTCGAGGGTGTTGACGTCGACCTTGTTGACGATGCTGGCGATGGAGCCCGGCACGTAACTGGTGGCGCGCTTGATGTCGTATTTCTTGCCCGGCAGCATTGGCTCTTCAGCCATCCACACCAGCATCGCTTCGAAGCTGTCGGTCACTGGCGGAACGTTATCGGCGTGTACCAGCAGGTCGCCACGGGAGATGTCGATTTCGTCTTCCATGGTCAGCGTTACCGCCTGGCCAGGACCGGCGTGTTCCAGTTCACCTTCGAAGGTGACGATGGATTTCACGCGGCTGCTCTTGCCCGACGGCAGGACCACGACTTCGTCGCCCTTCTTGACGATGCCGCTGGCCAGGGTGCCGGCGAAACCGCGGAAGTTCAGGTTCGGACGGTTGACGTACTGCACCGGGAAACGCAGATCGGTGAAGTTGCGGTCGCCCGCCACTTCTACGGTCTCGAGGATTTCCATCAGCGACTGGCCGGTGTACCACGGCGAACGCTCGGACTTGTTCACCACGTTGTCGCCCTTGAGAGCGGACATCGGCACGAAGTGCATGCTCGTCGGCTTCATCTTCAAGCCTTCGGCGAACTTCAGGTAGTCGGCCTTGATCGACTCGAACACGCCCTGATCGAAGCCCTTGAGGTCCATCTTGTTGATGGCCACGACGATGTGCTTGATGCCCAGCAACGAGGCAATGAAGCTGTGGCGACGGGTCTGGGTCTGCACGCCGTAACGGGCGTCGACCAGGATGATCGCCAGGTCACAGGTGGACGCACCGGTGGCCATGTTGCGGGTGTACTGCTCATGGCCGGGGGTGTCGGCGATGATGAATTTGCGCTTGGCGGTGGAGAAATAGCGGTAGGCGACATCGATGGTGATGCCCTGCTCACGCTCGGCCTGCAGGCCGTCGACCAGCAATGCCAGGTCGATGTCGTCACCGGTGGTGCCGACTTTCTTCGAATCGCGGGTGATGGCTTCAAGGTGATCTTCGTAGATCATCTTCGAGTCGTGCAGCAGGCGCCCGATCAGGGTGCTCTTGCCGTCATCGACGTTACCGCAGGTCAAAAAGCGCAGCAGCTCTTTACGTTCGTGCTGGCCCAGGTAGGCGAGGATGTCCTCGCTGATCAAATCAGATGCGTGGCTCATTGCATTCAAGCTCCGAGCTGTAAGCTTCAAGCGGCAAGCTTGTCGGCGTACAGCTAGTCAGAAATTTTGTTAATCAACCCGCCCAGCATTCGAGAAAGCTCGCGAGTTTCCATAATCCAGTTTTCAGCCAGCGGATCTGCGATGTATGCAATGTCTCGAGCAATAAGGACCTGGGTTCGCAACTCCCCACAAGAGCCTTTCGCAACCCAAAGAAAATGAATTTTTTCTCTGGTACTACGACGCTCCATGCCTTCGGCGATATTGGAAGGCACTGAAAGTGCTGAGCGGGTGATTTGGTCCTTGAATCCAAAATCCCCACATCGTGCGAACTCTCTGTAGATCCCCACTGCCAGACACTTGCTTCGCTGCCAAACAACCAGCTTCTCGAAATCCATTACGAGCCATCCGATTCCGGCTCACAGCAACCGTCTGCAAGCACCAAACTGCAAAGTTACGCATACCGCCTTTAACTTGCAGCTTGCGGCTTGTAACTCGAAGCTTAAAAGTACCCCTGACGTTTCTTGTCTTCCATCGAGCCTGCGCCATCGTGGTCGATGACCCGGCCCTGGCGCTCGGAAGTTCGCGTCAGGAGCATTTCCTGAATGATGTCCGTCAGGCTTTCGGCCTCGGACTCCACCGCGCCCGTCAACGGGTAGCAGCCAAGGGTACGGAAACGCACTTTCTTTTTGACGATGCGCGCCTTGTCCTCGTCGGACAGGTGCTCGAGGATGCGCTCGTCGTCGATCATGATCAGCGTGCCGTTCTTCTCGATCACTTCGCGCTCTGCCGCAAAGTACAGCGGTACGATCGGGATGCCTTCGAGGTAGATGTACTGCCAGATGTCCAGTTCGGTCCAGTTCGACAGCGGGAACACACGAATGGATTCGCCCTTGTTGACCTTGCCGTTGTAGACGTTCCACAGCTCGGGACGCTGGTTCTTCGGGTCCCAGCGGTGTTTGCTGTCACGGAACGAGTAGACGCGCTCCTTGGCGCGGGACTTCTCTTCATCGCGACGGGCACCGCCGAAAGCGGCGTCGAAACCATGCTTGTCGAGCGCCTGCTTCAGGCCCTCGGTCTTCATGATGTCGGTGTGCTTGGCGCTGCCGTGGGTGAACGGGTTGATGTTCTGCGCCACGCCATCGGGGTTGATGTGAGTGATGAGGTCCAGGCCAAGCTCTTCGACCATCTTGTCGCGGAACTTGTACATTTCCTGGAATTTCCAGCGGGTGTCGACGTGCATCACCGGAAACGGCAGTTTGCCCGGGAAGAACGCCTTGCGTGCCAGATGCAGCATCACGGCGGAGTCTTTACCGATGGAGTACAGCATCACCGGGTTGTCGAACTCGGCGGCCACCTCGCGGATGATGTGGATGCTTTCCGCCTCCAGCTGTTTCAGATGCGTCAGTTTGTCGACCATGGCTACTCACGAAAGCTTTCTTATGAACGGCCAGCGGGCCGTGTTCGAGCGAGGAATCCTAGCACAGCGACCTCTTCTAATCAGGACGCCAACTAGATCGAAAGGGTATATGAATATGCCCGCCCGTTCGGGTGCTTTCAGGCAAAAGTCAGATCGGATTCGGGCAGTCGATGAAGATGTGCTCGAGGGCGAAACGCTTCGCCAGATAGTCGCCCAGCGCCTGCACGCCGTAGCGTTCGGTGGCGTGGTGGCCGGCGGCGATGAAGCTGATGTCGTTTTCCCGGGCGCTGTGGAATGTCTGCTCGGAGGCTTCACCGCTGATGAACAGATCGACGCCGGCGGCGATGGCGTTGTCGATGTAACCCTGGCCGCCGCCAGTGCACCAGCCGACCCGACGGATCATCGCGCTGCCTTCGACCAGCAGCGGCTCGCGGCCCATGACTTCCTGCACTTTGCGGGCGAAGTCACGCGGGGTCATCGGCTCGCTCAGCGAACCGACCAGACCGACGATCTTCAGGTTGTCCGGATCCAGTGGCCCCTCGACGGTGATGTCCAGCTGACGGGCCAATTGCACGTTGTTGCCGACGTCCGGGTGCAGATCCAGCGGCAGGTGATAACCGAGCAGACTGATGTCGTGCTTGAGCAGCGTCTTCAGTCGGCGCTGCTTCATGCCGGTGATGCACGGGTTCTCGCCCTTCCAGAAATAACCGTGATGCACCAGCACCAGATCGGCTTCGGCCTCGACGGCGGCATCGAGCAGCGCCTGACTGGCAGTGACGCCGCTGACGATGCGCATCACCTGCGGACGGCCCTCGACCTGCAGGCCGTTGGGGCAATAATCGGCAATTTTCGCACTGCCGAGGTAACGGTCGGCTTCTTCGACCAGGGTGCTCAGGGCGACGGCCATGAAAGACTCCTAAATATCCCGTTCAGAGGCACGCGCGGCCTCGTATAATGCGCGACATTATGGGCGGTCTGACCCCGCCTGCAACTTTTCCAGGACGTGCTTAATGCTCAAGGCGCTGCGTTTTTTCGGCTGGCCGCTGTTGGCCGGCGTGCTTATCGCTCTGTTGATTATTCAGCGTTACCCGCAGTGGGTCGGGCTTCCGAGCCTCGACGTCAACCTGCAACAGGCCCCGCAGACCACCAGCGTGCAGCAGGGGCCGGTGTCCTATGCCGACGCGGTGACCATCGCCGCGCCGTCGGTGGTGAACCTCTACACCACCAAAGTCATCAACAAGCCAAGCCATCCGCTGTTCGAAGACCCGCAGTTCCGCCGTTTCTTCGGTGACAATTCGCCGAAGCAGAAGCGCATGGAATCGAGCCTCGGCTCCGGCGTGATCATGAGCCCGGAAGGCTACATCCTGACCAACAACCACGTCACCAGCGGCGCCGACCAGATCGTCGTGGCGCTCAAGGACGGTCGCGAAACCCTGGCCCGAGTGATCGGCAGCGACCCGGAAACCGACCTCGCGGTCCTGAAGATCGACCTGAAAACCCTGCCATCGATCACCGTCGGCCGTTCCGACAACATCCGCATCGGCGACGTCGCACTGGCCATCGGCAACCCGTTCGGCGTCGGCCAGACCGTGACCATGGGCATCATCAGCGCCACCGGCCGCAACCAGTTGGGCCTGAACAACTACGAAGACTTCATCCAGACCGACGCGGCGATCAACCCGGGCAACTCCGGCGGTGCGCTGGTCGACGCCAACGGCAACCTCACCGGCATCAACACCGCGATCTTCTCCAAGTCCGGCGGCTCGCAAGGCATCGGCTTCGCGATCCCGGTGAAACTGGCGATGGAAGTGATGAAGTCGATCATCGAGCACGGTCAGGTCATTCGCGGCTGGCTGGGCATTGAAGTGCAACCGCTGACTCAGGAACTGGCCGAATCGTTTGGCCTGTCCGGACGTCCGGGAATCGTGGTGGCGGGGATTTTCCGCGACGGCCCGGCCCAGAAGGCCGGTCTGCAACTGGGTGACGTGATCCTGAGCATTGACGGCGAACCGGCCGGTGATGGCCGCAAATCGATGAACCAGGTGGCGCGGATCAAGCCGACCGACAAGGTCACGATTCAGGTGATGCGCAACGGCAAGGAGATCAAGCTCACGGCTGAAATCGGTCTGCGTCCGCCGCCGGCGCCGGTGAAGGAAAAAGAAGAGTAAGACTTTGTTCGCGTCACTGACGCGAATAACAGACATTCTCAACAGGCATGTTATATTGTTTCAATTAGCACATTGGAACAACATAACATGTCGTCTCGAAAAAAGGCCTCCCTCCTCGGCCTTACCCTTGGCCTGCTGGGCGATCCTGCGTTTGCCGATGAACCGCAAACGCTTGAACTCGACGCCATCAGCGTCATCTCCGATTACGAATCCCCTGCCGGCCCGGTCGAAGGCTATCGCGCTACCCGCTCGTCCAGCGCCACCAAAACCGACACCGCGATCCGCGATATTCCGCAGGCCATCAGCGTGGTGCCCGCCAGCGTGCTCAAGGATCTGGGCAGCACCAGCGTAGAACGCGCGCTGGATTTCGCCGGTGGCGTGTCGAAGCAAAACAACTTCGGTGGCCTGACGCTTTACGAATACAGCGTGCGCGGCTTCACCACCTCTGAGTTTTACCAGGACGGCTTCAGCGCCAACCGTGGTTATCCGAGCACACCGGACGCCGCCAACATCGAGCGCATCGAAGTGCTAAAAGGACCGGCCGCCAGCCTGTATGGCCGAGGTGATCCGGGTGGCACGGTAAACATCGTCACCAAAAAACCGCAGCCCGAGCCCTTCACCACCCTGCAAACCAGCGCTGGCAGTTGGGATCGCTATCGCACCGCGCTGGACGTCAACACGCCGCTGGATGATCAGGGTGATGTGCTGTCGCGGATCAACCTCGCAGTCGAGGACAACAACAGTTTTCGCGACCACGTCGACAGTAAACGTGTATTCGTTGCCCCCTCTTTCAGTTGGCAGTTGAACCCGGACACCAGCCTGCTGGTGGAGAGCGAATTCGTGCGTCATAGCTCGACCTTCGACCGCGGCATCGTTGCGCCAAACAATAAATGGAGCGGCGTCTCGCGCTCGACATTCCTGGGTGAGCCGAACGACGGCAACATCGACAACCACAACAACAGACTGCAAGCCACACTTGAGCACCACCTCAACGATGCCTGGAAACTGCGCCTGGCCAGCCATTACAAGGAAGGCAAACTCTGGGGTTTCGCCTCCGAAAACCGTCCCTTGAATGCCGATGGCCACACCGTCAACCGCCGCTATCGCGAACGCGATACCAACTGGCACGACAGCATCACCCAACTGGAACTGCGCGGTCTGTTCGACCTCGGCACCTGGCAGCACGAACTGCTGATCGGCAGCGAGTACGAGAACTTCCGCAAGAACGAGCGCGTCACCACCATCGCCGGCGGGCCTTACGCCATCGATATCTATAACCCGGTGTACGGCCAGCCCAAACCCAACGGCGCACGCTCTGGTACTGACTTCTTCGAACACGTCGAAAGCCATGCGCTGAACCTGCAGGATCAAATCGTCTTCAGCGAAAAACTGCGCGGGATGATCGGGGCGCGATTCGAGCACTTCGAGCAAACCATCGATGACCACAGCCGCAACACCACCAGCCGCCAGACCCACGACGCGCTCACCCAACGTGCCGGCCTGCTCTATCAACTGACACCGGACACCGGCCTGTTCGCCAACGCCTCGACCTCATTCAAACCGAACAACGGCCTCGATGCGGCTGGCAAATCCTTCGATCCGGAAGAAGGCGTGGGTTACGAAATCGGGATCAAGAACGAGCTGTTCGACGAACGTTTAAGCAGCACCCTCGCCTTCTTCCATATCGACAAGGAAAACGTCCTCGCCCTCGACCCGGGCACCGATACCAGCCGCGCCATGGGCAAGGCCCGCAGCCGGGGTTTCGATCTGCAGGTCACCGGGCAAGTCACCGACGCCGTCAGGGTGATCGGCGCTTTCGCCTGGATCGACGCCGAAGTGACCAAGGGGGATACCGCGATCCCCGCCGGTAGCCGCATCCTCGGGGTCGCCAAACGCAGCGGCAGCGTGCTGGGTGTCTACGAGTTTCAGGACGGTCGCTTGCGCGGCTCGGATATCGGCGCGGCGTTCACTTACGTCGGTGACCGCTCAGGTGAGTCCGGCAGCGATTTCGAGCTGCCGGCCTATCACACCGTCGACCTGCTGGCCCATTACAAGGCCAGCGACACCGTCACTCTCGGCCTGAACCTGAACAACCTGTTCGACGAAAAGTACTACGAGCGCTCGTACAGCAACTATTGGGTCAACCCCGGCGAGCCGCGCAATTTCACGGTCAGCCTGACATTCAACCTGTAAAAGGACGTCACCATGCATTACGGCAAACTCTTATTGATCATCGCTGCGCTGTTCGCTGGCCAAGCATCAGCGCATGGTCTGTGGACCGAACAACGACGCGGCAATATCGAAGTGATCTACGGCCACGGCGCAGAAGACAACGCTTTCAAAGCGCAGAAAATCAGCGGTGCATGGGCATATGACGTCAGCGGCAAGATGATCCCGGTCAACGTGCAACGCCTGACCGATCATGCGCGACTGCAACCGCTGAAACCGCCGGCGGTAATGGCCGTGGCCCTGAACAACGGCATGTGGTCGCAAACCGCCGACAAGAAATGGATCAATGAGGGACGCAGCAAGGTACCGGGCGCCATCGAGTCGACCGAGACCCTCAAGTACAGCCTGGCGATTTATCAGCCGGGAGCGAAGCTGCCCAAACTCAATCAGATCAAATTGCTGATTTTGCCGGAGGTCGATCCTCTGACCGTCGGCCCAGGGAAATCATTGCCGGTGCGGGTGTTGCTGGATGGCAAACCGGCAGCGGGCGTGAAGTTGATCGGTGACTACCGCAGCGCGCCGAATACCTTGAGCACTGAAACCGACAAGGACGGCCGCGCTCAGGTGCGGGTGCGTAACGAGGGATTGAATGTGATTGCGGCGCAGGTGGAGGTGCCGGTGAAGGACAATGCAGAGGTGAGCAGTCGGGGGTTATTCAGTTCGTTGACGTTCCTGGGCGAACCGCATCACGAATGAACCAACGCTGATCCCTGTGGGACGAAACCCACAGGGACCAGCGTCGTTTCAGAGTTCGCCCAGACCGTCGATCAACGCCTGATTCTGCTCCGGCGTGCCGATCGAGATCCGCAGGAACTGGGCAATCCGCTCCTGCTTGAAGTGGCGCACGATCACGCCCTGCTCACGCAGTTTGGCCGCCAGCCCCGCCGCATCGTGTTGCGGATGCCGGGCGAAGATGAAGTTCGCCGCTGACGGCAGCACTTCAAAGCCCTTGGCCTGCAACTGCGCAACCACCCACTCGCGACTCTCGATGACCAATGCGCAGGTCTTGTCGAAGTACTCGCGATCTTCGAACGCCGCCGCCGCGCCGACATTCGCCATGCGATCGATCGGGTAGGAGTTGAAGCTGTTCTTGATCCGCTCCAGCGCCTCGATCAGGTCCGGATGGCCGACCGCCAGACCGACCCGCAGGCCCGCGAGCGAACGGGACTTGGACAGGGTCTGGGTCACCAGCAGGTTCGGATAGCGATCGACCAGGCTGATCGCGGTTTCGCCGCCGAAGTCGATGTAGGCCTCGTCGACCACCACCACCGAATCCGGGCTGGCCTTGAGGATCTGCTCGACCGCTTCCAGCGCCAGCAGGCAACCGGTAGGCGCGTTCGGGTTGGGGAAGATGATCCCGCCGTTCGGCTTGGCGTAGTTCGCCGGGTTGATCTGGAACTGCGCATCCAGCGACACCGCGTCGAACTTGACGCCGTAAAGGCCGCAATAGACCGGATAGAAGCTGTAGCTGATGTCCGGGAACAGGATCGGCTGATCGTGTTGCAGCAGACCGTGGAAGATGTGCGCCAGCACTTCGTCCGAACCGTTGCCGAGGAACACTTGATTGCTTTGTACGCCGTAGTACTTGGCGACGGCGTTTTTCAGCAGATCGCTGTTCGGGTCCGGGTACAGACGCAGGTTGTCGTTGAGTTCGGTCTGCATCGCCGCCAGGGCTTTTGGCGACGGGCCGTACGGGTTTTCGTTGGTGTTGAGTTTGACCAGACGGGTCAGCTTCGGCTGCTCGCCCGGCACATACGGCACCAGATCCTTGACGAACGGGCTCCAGAATTTACTCATGTTCAGTTCCCCTTCACTTCGTCTTTGATGCGGTATTCGGCGCTGCGCGCGTGGGCGCTCAGCGATTCGCCACGGGCCAGGATCGATGCGGTCTTGCCGAGTTCCGAAGCACCGGCCTCGGAGCAGAAGATGATCGACGAACGCTTCTGGAAGTCATACACGCCCAGCGGCGAGGAGAAACGCGCGGTGCCGGAGGTCGGCAACACATGGTTCGGACCTGCGCAGTAGTCGCCCAGCGCTTCGGAGGTGTGGCGGCCCATGAAGATCGCGCCGGCGTGGCGGATCTGCGGCAGCCAGGCCTGCGGGTCTGCGACCGACAGTTCAAGGTGTTCCGGCGCGATGCGGTTGGCGACTTCGATGGCCTGGGCCATGTCGCGCACGTGAATCAGGGCACCACGGCCGTTGATCGAGGTTTCGATGATGGTCGCGCGATCCATGGTCGGCAGCAGTTTGTCGATGCTGGCGGCGACCTTGTCGAGGAATTCGGCGTCCGGGCTGACCAGAATCGCCTGGGCGTCTTCGTCGTGCTCGGCCTGGGAGAACAGGTCCATGGCGATCCAGTCCGGATCTGTCTGGCCGTCGCACACCACGAGGATTTCCGACGGGCCGGCGATCATGTCGATGCCGACCTGACCGAATACGTGACGCTTGGCCGTGGCGACGTAGATATTGCCCGGGCCGACGACCTTGTCCACCTGCGGCACGCTTTCGGTGCCATAGGCCAATGCGGCAACGGCTTGCGCGCCACCGATGGTGAACACCCGGTCGACGCCGGCGATGCACGCCGCCGCCAGCACCAGCTCGTTGACCTCACCGCGCGGGGTCGGCACCACCATGACCACTTCGGTCACGCCGGCGACCTTGGCCGGAATCGCGTTCATCAACACCGACGACGGGTACGAGGCCTTGCCGCCTGGTACGTACAGGCCAGCACGATCCAGTGGCGTGACTTTCTGGCCCAGCACCGTGCCGTCGGCCTCGGTGTAGCTCCAGGAGTCCTGCTTCTGTTTCTCGTGATAGCTGCGCACGCGGGCGGCGGCTTTTTCCAGCGCTTCGCGTTGCGGGACAGTGATGCGGGTCAGGGCCAGTTCCAGACGCTCGCGCGGCAGGATCAGGTCCGCCATCGAAGCGACTTCCAAGCCATCGAATTTCTGGGTGAACTCGACCAGCGCCGCGTCACCGCGCTCGCGCACAGCCTTGATGATGTCCAGCACCCGCTGATTGACCGAGTCGTCAGACACACTTTCCCAGCTCAGCAGATGATCCAGATGATGCGCGAAATCCGGGTCAGCAGCGTTGAGTCGGCGAATTGCAGTCGGTGCGGTCATAGCGAGAGCCTCATAGGAATGGCAAAAACTCAGGCGCCCTAACTTAGCAGTCGTTTCCGCTTGGGCACCTGAGATTCTGGCTATGAGGCGGATAGACGGGCGCGACTTAACGTCGCGCAGGTACATCAGCCGCGGTGTCGAGACTCCACTGCCTTGCGCAGGGTGTCGATCAACGCCTGGATTCGGGCGTGTTGCATTTTCATCGAAGCTTTATTGACCACCAGACGCGAGCTGATCGTGGCGATCAGTTCCTGGGGTTCCAGGCCGTTGGCACGCAGAGTGTTGCCGGTGTCGACCACGTCGATGATCTTGTCGGCCAGACCGATCAGCGGTGCAAGTTCCATCGAGCCGTACAGCTTGATGATGTCGACCTGACGGCCCTGCTCGGCGTAGTAACGCTTGGCGACGTTGACGAATTTGGTGGCGACGCGCAGGCGGCCCTTGGGCTCGACCGCGCCGACCTTGCCGGCGGTCATCAGCTTGCACTGGGCAATCTGCAGATCCAGCGGCTCGTACAGGCCTTGGCCGCTGTATTCCATCAGCACGTCTTTACCGGCAACGCCGAGGTCGGCCGCGCCATGCTCGACATAGGTCGGCACGTCGGTGGCACGCACGATCAACAGGCGAACATCTTCCTGGGTCGTGGGGATGATCAGCTTGCGGCTCTTGTCCGGATTCTCGGTCGGCACGATGCCCGCTTCGGCGAGAAGCGGCAGGGTGTCGTCAAGGATGCGGCCCTTGGACAGTGCGATGGTCAACATGGGAAACGTCAGTCCTTATCAAGGTACTCATGTCCGGTCGCAATCGGCGCCGGACATACATCGAGGGCGTTACCACCCCCGATCAAAACGAATTCAACGGACACTTCCCTGTGTCCAGATGCAGCGACTAGCCCGGAACGCGACGGATCTTGGCGCCCAGCATCTGCAGTTTTTCCTCGATGCACTCGTAACCACGGTCGATGTGGTAGATGCGGTCGATCAGGGTATCGCCTTCAGCCATCAGGGCCGAAATCACGAGGCTTGCCGAAGCCCGCAGGTCGGTAGCCATCACCGGCGCGCCCTTGAGGATTTCAGTACCGGTAACGATGGCCGTGTTGCCTTCGACCTGGATCTTGGCGCCCATGCGGTGCAGTTCGTACACGTGCATGAAACGGTTTTCGAAGATCGTCTCGATGACCGCACCAGTGCCTTCGGCAATCGCGTTGAGCGAGATGAACTGCGCCTGCATGTCGGTCGGGAACGCCGGGTACGGCGCGGTGCGCACGTTGACCGCTTTAGGGCGCTTGCCGTGCATGTTCAGCTCGATCCAGTCTTCGCCGCTGGTGATTTCGGCGCCGGCTTCACGCAGCTTTTCCAGAACGGCTTCGAGAATGGTCGGATCGGTGTCCTTGACCTTCACACGGCCACCGGTAACCGCAGCGGCCACCAGGTAGGTACCGGTTTCGATACGGTCAGGCATGACTTTGTAGAAGGTCGAACCCAGACGCTCGACGCCGTCGATGGTGATGGTGTCGGTGCCGGCACCGGATACCTTGGCGCCCATGGCGTTCAGGAAGTTCGCCAGGTCGACCACTTCAGGTTCGCGAGCGGCGTTCTGCAGTACGCTGCGGCCCTTGGCCAGAGCAGCAGCCATCATGATGTTTTCGGTACCGGTCACGCTGACGGTATCGAAGAAGAAGTGCGCGCCGCGCAGGCCGCCTTCAGGGGCCTTGGCCTTGATGTAGCCGCCTTCGACGTCGATGACCGCGCCCATGGCTTCCAGACCTCGGATGTGCAGGTCGACCGGACGCGAGCCGATGGCGCAGCCACCAGGCAGTGCGACTTCGGCTTCACCGAAACGTGCGACCATCGGGCCCAGCACCAGGATCGAGGCACGCATGGTTTTCACCAGTTCGTACGGAGCGATCAGGGTCTTGATGGTGCGCGGGTCGATTTCGACGCTGAGCTTTTCGTCGATCACAGGCTCGATGCCCATGCGACCGAACAGCTCGATCATGGTGGTGATGTCGTGCAGGTGCGGCAGGTTGCCAACGGTAACCGGGCCATCGCACAGCAGGGTGGCGGCCAGGATTGGCAGGGCGGAGTTCTTCGCCCCGGAGATGCGGATCTCGCCATCAAGACGAGCGCCACCGGTAATAATCAATTTATCCATAAGAATCTCGACGCCCTAGGGCTCAGGTGCGCTCGGCCCAGGCCGCGCTGCTGAAAAATTTCATAGTGACCGCGTGGATGCTGCCATCGGCGATCCAAGGGTTCAAATGGGCATAGATGCTTTGCTGACGCTTGACCGGGCTCAACGCCGCCAGTTCATCACTAATCACGTTCAGCTGGAAGTTGCAGCCTTCGCCTTCAACTTCCACCAGCGTTCCTGGCAGCTTTCCTTCAAGGAAGCTCTTCACTTCTACGGCCTGCATGCTCAACCTCAATCGGCGCCCTGTGCGCACGGGTCGGACATCATACAAAAAAGCCCCGCGCCTGCGAACCCCGCTGCGCAGGACTCTGACGGGGGGCTTCTCTATAGATGCGGGTTCAGGGTTGCGCCAACAGCTCGGTCAGTTCGCTGACCTGAGCAATTTCACGCATGTCTTCGGGCATCCCGCGGATGCTGACCGCCTTGCCGGCGGCCTTGGCATCGCGAATGAAGCACAGCAGCAGCGACAGACCGACGCTGCTGGACTTCTCCACCGCCGAACAATCGATCACCAATGCCGGGGCATTGCACGACTTGATCAGCGCCCTGCCCTGCTCGCGCAGGTCAGGGGCGGTGCGATAATCCAGCACGCCGCTGAGTTGCAGCTCACTGGCTTCGTCCAGACGAATGGCCGACTCGGTCATTGCGCAGGCTTCTCATTCTGCTCGGCCGACTGCTTGGCCTTGGCGACTTCACCGGCCCAGCCGTTGATGGTCTTGTCCAGGTCGTTGCCATTGCGCTGCATGGCGTCGGCGAACTGGTCACGGAACAGCTTGCCGATGTTGATGCCGTTGATGATCACGTTACGCAGTTTCCACTCGCCGTTGATCTTCTCCAGGGTGTACGACACCGGATAGATCGCGCCGTTGTTGCCCTTGACGGTCATGCCGACGCTGGTGCGGTCGCCCGACTCATCCTTTGGCGCATCGACGGTGATGCCCTGGTTGTTGTACTCGAGCAAGGCGTTGCCGTAGAACTGGAACAGGCCGCGCTTGAAGTTTTCCTCAAAGGTCTTCATCTGCGCCGGGGTTGCCTTGCGCGAATACTTGACCGTCATGATGCTCTTGGAAATGCCCTCGGCATCCACGACCGGCCCGACGATGGTGTTCAACGCGGTGTAGAAGTCCTGCGGATCCTGCTTGTACTTCTCTTTATTGGCCGACAGATCGGCGAGCATCCGGTTCGTGGTGTCCTGAACCAGATCGTGCGCCGATTGTGCCGCCACGGCGTTAGCCACCAGCGGCAGTGCCGCAAGCAACACCAACAGGCCACGTCGCAAGGTAGAGATCATTCAAAAGCTCCTCATTTGGCGTCTTTGCTAACGGTATTGAGCAGGAATTTACCGATCAGGTCTTCCAGTACCAGAGACGACTGTGTGTCGTGGATGGTTCCACCATCCTTGAGCGGAGTGTCTTCCCCGCCCACGCTGATACCGATGTACTTCTCGCCCAGCAGACCCGCAGTCAGGATAGATGCTGTGGAGTCGGTCGGCAGATTGTCGACGCTTTTATCCACTTGCAGGGTCACCCGACCGGTGAAGCTGTCGCGGTCCAGATCGATCGCGGTGACCTTGCCAATGGTCACACCCGCCATGGTCACTTTGGCTCTGACCGTCAGACCGGCGATATTGTCGAAATACGCGTAAAGCTTGTAGGTATCGGTGGTCGAAGTCGGAGACAGGCCACTGACCCGCAGGGCCAGCAGCAACAAGGCCAGGATCCCTGCCAGCAGGAACAGGCCGACACCGATTTCCAGGGTGCGGTTTTGCATCAGAAATCTCCAAACATCAAAGCGGTCAGAATAAAGTCCAGGCCGAGTACTGCCAGCGAGGCGTAAACCACGGTCTTGGTGGTGGCACGACTGATCCCCTCGGAAGTGGGTTCGCAGTCATAGCCTTGAAATACGGCGATCCAGGTGACGACAAAAGCGAATACTGCACTTTTGATGATGCCGTTGAGCACATCGTCACCGAAGCTCACGCTGTTCTGCATGTTCGACCAGTAGGAACCTTCGTAGACGCCCAGCCAGTCGACGGCGACCCACGAACCGCCCCAGATGCCGACCACGCTGAAGATCATCGCCAGCACCGGCAGGGAAATGAAGCCGGCCCACAGACGCGGAGCGATGATGTACTTGAGCGGGTCGACCCCGATCATTTCCAGGCTGGACAACTGCTCGGTGGATTTCATGTTGCCGATTTCCGCGGTCAGCGCCGAACCGGCACGACCGGCGAACAACAGCGCGGTCACCACCGGCCCCAGTTCACGCAGCAGGGTCAGCGCCACCATCTGCCCGACAGCCTGCTCCGAGCCGTAGCTCGACAGGATGTTGAAGCCCTGCAGCGCCAGCACCATGCCGATGAAAATCCCGGACACCACGATGATCACCAGCGACATCACACCGACGGAGTGCAGCTGCTTGACCAGCAGGCCAAAACCGCCACCGATGCCGCCACGACCGAGCAAGGCATGAAACAGGAACAGGGTCGAACGCCCGAACACTGCGACGCTGTCGATTCCGGCGAGGCCGAAGCGACGTACACGCTCCATTAATGTAATTCTGCGCATCAGCGGCGCTTCCCCAGAAGATCTGCGCGGTAATCCGGCGCTGGAAAGTGATACGGCACCGGGCCGTCGGGTTCACCGGTCATGAACTGGCGGATACGCGGATCGTCCGAGTTCATCAGTTCGTCCGGCGTGCCCTGCCCCAATACCTGCCCATCACCGACCACATAGATGTAGTCGGCGATGCTCGCGGTTTCGGCGAGATCGTGGGACACCACGATGCTGGTGATCCCCAGGGCATCGTTGAGCAGACGGATCAGGCGAACCAGAACGCCCATGGCGATCGGATCCTGGCCGACGAACGGTTCGTCGTACATGAGAATCTGCGGATCGAGGGCAATGGCCCGGGCCAGGGCAACGCGGCGCTTCATGCCGCCAGACAGCTCGTCGGGCATCAGTTCGATCGCCCCGCGCAGCCCCACCGCCTGCAATTTGAGCAGCACGATGTCGCGGATCATCTCGTCCGGCAGGTCGGTATGAACACGAAGCGGGAAGGCGACGTTCTCGAACACATCGAGATCGGTGAACAGCGCACCGCTCTGAAACAGCACGCCCATGTGCTTGCGCGCATCGAACAGATCGCTGCGCGACAGCTTCGGCAGGTTCTGGCCGTTGACCCAGACCTCGCCTTTGGATGGCCGCAACTGCGCGCCCATCAGGCGCAGCAGCGTGGTCTTGCCACACCCGGAAGGCCCCATGATGCCGGTGACCTTGCCGCGCGGGATGCGGATATCGACGTTATTGAAAATGCTCCGCGCACCGCGCTTGAAGGAGACTCCCTTCAGCTCGACCGCGTAGGCGTTATCGGCACTCATCTAAACTCCTTGCGATGCAGCCTCTCACTCGGACGCCTGGCTTCCTGGAAGAAAGCCCCTACATCCCGGGCAGGCCGAACTGGCGGCGAACTATATCACTGCAAAGGGCAAGCGCCCAAGGCCTGCACCGGCCCGCATTCGGCGAGTTGAAGGGCTTCAGGCCTTATTTACAGAGTTTTGGTAACGAGGAATGACAAAGCACGACGAACTTGCGTGAGGCTTTTCAACATAACCGCTATAATCGCCGCCTTTTCATCGGGCTATACGATTTCTGACATGAGCCAAACCAGCGACCTGATTCAATCGGCACAACGCACCATCCGCCTCGAAGTGGAAGCCGTACAAGGCTTGTTGCCCCATATCGACGCCGATTTCGTACGCGCTTGCGAGATGATTCTGGCCAGCAAGGGCCGTGTTGTCGTGGTCGGTATGGGCAAGTCCGGGCACATTGGCAACAAGATTGCCGCGACCCTGGCCAGCACCGGCACCCCGGCGTTTTTCGTGCACCCGGCCGAGGCCAGCCACGGCGACATGGGCATGATCACTCGCGATGACGTGATTCTGGCCCTGTCGAACTCCGGCTCCACTAACGAAATCGTCACCCTGCTGCCACTGATCAAGCGCCTGGGCATCCAGCTGATCAGCGTCACCGGCAACCCGCAATCGCCGCTTGCCAAGGCTGCCGAGGTCAATCTCAACGTTCACGTCGAACACGAAGCCTGCCCGCTGAACCTCGCACCGACCTCCTCGACCACCGCTGCGCTGGTCATGGGCGACGCCCTGGCCGTGGCGCTGCTGGAAGCGCGCGGCTTCACTGCCGAAGATTTCGCCTTTTCCCACCCGGGCGGCGCACTGGGCCGACGCCTGCTGCTGAAAGTGGAAAATGTCATGCACGCCGGTCAGGAACTGCCGCAGGTACAGCGCGGCACCCTGCTCAAGGACGCGCTGATGGAAATGACCCGCAAGGGTCTGGGCATGACCGTCATTCTTGAAACGGACGGCAAACTGGCCGGGATCTTCACTGACGGCGACCTGCGCCGCACCCTGGATCGCAGCATTGATATCCATAGCGCCACCATCGACCAGGTAATGACCGTGCACGGCAAGACCGCCCGCGCCGAGATGCTCGCGGCCGAAGCCCTGAAAATCATGGAAGACCACCGAATCAACGCGCTGGTTGTCGTAGATGAAGAGGATCGCCCGATCGGCGCCTTCAACCTCTCCGATCTGCTGCGCGCAGGAGTGATGTAAATGAGCACCGATCTGCTGCAACGCGGCAAAGCCATCAAACTGGCGGTTTTCGACGTCGACGGCGTCCTCACCGACGGTCGCCTGTACTTCCTTGAAGACGGCAGCGAGTTCAAGACTTTCAATACACTCGATGGCCAGGGCATCAAGATGCTGATGAATGCTGGTGTACAGACCGCCATCATCAGTGGTCGCAAGACCCCGGTGGTCGAACGCCGGGCAAAAAACCTGGGGATCCCGCACCTGTTTCAGGGCCGCGAAGACAAACTGGTCGTGCTCGACGGTCTTCTGGAGCAACTGGGCCTAAGCTATGAGCAAGTGGCTTACCTCGGTGACGACCTGCCGGACCTGCCGGTGATCCGCCGTGTAGGGCTGGGCATGGCCGTGGCCAACGCCGCCCCCTTTGTGCGCGAGCACGCCCATGGCGTCACCCAGGCCCGTGGCGGCGAAGGTGCCGCCCGCGAATTCTGCGAACTGATCCTGCGCGCCCAAGGCAGCCTCGACGCCGCCAACAACGCGTACCTGTGAGTCCAACCATGTTTAGCAAAAAGTTTCGCAACATCCTGCTGTTCGGTTGCATCGCAGCGATATTCGGTGCGGTCGGCTACTGGAACATCAGCCCGGAACGCTTCCTCGACAAACCGCCGGTTTCGGCAGAGGAAAGCCCGATCGACTGGTATGCGACCAATACCCACACGATCCAGTACCTCGAAGACGGCAAAGTGCAGTACGAAATGACGTCCGACAAGGCTGAGCACGTCAAGGCGACCGACATTACACTGGTCACCAAGCCTGATCTGAACATGTTCCGTGGCACCGATTTCCCATGGCACGTGACCAGTGAACGCGGTGAAGTGAACTCCGGTGGCACCGAGGTCGAGCTGATCGACTCGGTACGCGTCAAGCGCACCGACGAAAAGAACCGCGACACCCTGATCACCTCCACTCGCATGACGGTGTTCCCGCAGCAGCAATATGCGCAGACCCAGCAACCCGTTAGAATCGACGGCGCTGGCGGTGTATCGACTGGCGTAGGAATGAAAGCGTATTTGAAGGAAAGCAGGATACACCTGCTATCGAACGTAAGAGGACAGTATGAGGCTCGTTAAAACCCTCCCTATTTTGCTCAGTCTGGGCGCAGCACTGGGAAGCGTGAGCGCCTGGGCTCTGCCGAACGATCAAGAGCAGCCAATCCGTATTCAGGCCGACGATGCCCAGCTGGACGACAAGAACGGCGTTGCTACCTATAAAGGTGACGTGATCATCACTCAGGGTTCGATGATCGTCAAAGGCAACACCGTGACCATCACCCGCACCCAGACCGGCGATATCGACGTCGTGACCTCGGTGGGCAACCTTGCCTACTTCGAGCAGTTGCAGACGGCGGGCGACACCAAGCCTGTACAGGGCTGGGGCGTGACCATTCAGTACCACGCCGCGCAAAACCGCGTTGTGCTGATCGACAAGGCGAAAGTCGTCGACAAGGACAACAACACCACTCAGGGCGAGAAAATCGTCTATGACACGGTGAAAAAACTGGCCAGCGCTGGTCGTGCCACCGGCAACAAGGTCACCGAAGCGCGTCCGCGCATTGACATGGTGATCCAGCCGAAGAAGAAAACCGACGAGAAAACCCAGTAATGGCAACTCTGAAAGCTCAGCACCTGGCCAAGGCCTATAAAAGCCGCCAGGTCGTGCGCGACGTCAGCCTGTCGATCGACAGCGGTCAGATCGTCGGCCTGCTCGGCCCTAACGGCGCCGGCAAGACCACCTGCTTCTACATGATCGTCGGTCTGGTCCAGGCCGATCAGGGTCGCGTACTGATCGACGATCTGGACGTCAGCCACCAGCCGATGCACGGCCGCGCCAAGGCCGGTATCGGCTATCTGCCGCAAGAAGCGTCGATCTTCCGCAAACTGTCGGTAGCCGACAACATCATGGCCATCCTTGAGACCCGTCAGGAGCTCGACAAGGCCGGTCGTCGCAAGGAGTTGGAAAGCCTGCTGCAGGAATTCCACATCAGCCACATCCGCGACAACCTCGGCATGAGCCTGTCCGGTGGTGAGCGCCGCCGGGTGGAAATCGCCCGTGCACTGGCCACGGCACCGAAATTCATCCTGCTCGACGAACCGTTCGCCGGTGTCGACCCGATCTCTGTCGGCGACATCAAGCAGATCATCCACCACCTCAAGGCCAAGGGCATCGGTGTACTGATCACCGACCACAACGTCCGTGAGACGCTGGATATCTGCGAAACCGCCTACATCGTCAACGATGGCCAGTTGATCGCCGAAGGCGACTCCGCGACCATCCTCGCCAACGATCTGGTGAAGGAAGTCTACCTGGGCCACGAGTTCCGCCTGTAAGCTCGACGGTATTCGACCAGCCGTCCGGGTGCTGTAACGTTGAAGCGCTTTTTTATACGCTTTTATTGTTACAGCGCTCTAGGCAAACACGACAGTTTCAGGCATATAATTTGCTTAAGTTTGGCGCTCCGGCGCCCTGTAGTGGATGGCGCATAGCGCCGGCGAATAAGGTGTTAAGCCCCTGCCATGAAACCATCGCTAGTCTTGAGAATGGGCCAGCAGCTGACGATGACACCGCAGCTGCAACAGGCCATCCGCCTGCTCCAATTGTCTACCCTGGATCTGCAACAGGAAATCCAGGAGGCTCTGGAATCCAATCCGATGCTCGAACGCCAGGAAGACGGCGACGACTTCGACAACTCCGATCCCATGGCCGACAACGCCGAACAGAAGCCCAACACCGAGATCCAGGAACCTTCTTATCAGGAGACCGCGCCGACAGTCGACAACCTCGAAGACGGCGAATGGAACGAGCGAATCCCCAACGAACTGCCCGTTGACACCGCCTGGGAAGACGTCTACCAGACCAGCGCCAGCAGCCTGCCGAGCAGCGACGATGACGAGTGGGACTTCACCACCCGCACCTCCGCCGGCGAGAGCCTGCAAAGCCACCTGCTGTGGCAGTTGAACCTCGCACCGATGTCCGACACCGATCGCCTGATCGCCGTCACCCTGATCGATTGCATCAACAATCAGGGCTACCTGGACGAAACCCTCGAAGAAATTCTCGAAGCCTTCGATCCCGAGCTCGACATCGAGCTGGACGAGATCGAAGCCGTCCTGCACCGCATCCAGCAATTCGAGCCGGCAGGCATCGGCGCACGCAACCTGGGCGAATGCCTGCTGCTGCAATTGCGCCAGCTGTCGGCCAAGACCCCTTGGCTGGCCGAGGCCAAACGTCTGGTCACCGATTACATTGACCTGCTCGGCAGCCGCGACTACAGCCAGCTGATGCGGCGCATGAAGCTCAAGGAAGATGAACTGCGCCAGGTCATCGAACTGGTGCAGAGCCTCAATCCGCGCCCAGGCTCGCAGATCGAATCCACCGAAGCCGAGTACGTGGTGCCTGACGTCATCGTGCGCAAGGACAACGAGCGCTGGCTGGTCGAGCTGAACCAGGAATCGGTACCGCGCCTGCGGGTCAACGCCCAATACGCCGGTTTCGTGCGCCGTGCCGACACCAGCGCCGACAATACCTTCATGCGCAATCAGTTGCAGGAAGCTCGCTGGTTCATCAAGAGCCTGCAGAGCCGCAACGAAACCCTGATGAAAGTAGCCACCCAGATCGTCGAGCATCAGCGCGGCTTTCTGGAGTACGGCGACGAAGCCATGAAGCCGCTGGTCCTGCACGACATTGCTGAGGCGGTTGGCATGCACGAGTCGACGATTTCGCGGGTGACCACGCAGAAATTCATGCATACCCCACGGGGCATATATGAACTGAAATACTTTTTCTCCAGCCATGTGAGCACCTCAGAAGGCGGTGAATGCTCGTCCACGGCGATCCGCGCGATCATCAAGAAACTGGTTGCCGCGGAAAATCAGAAAAAGCCGTTGAGTGACAGCAAGATCGCTGGTTTACTGGAGGCACAAGGCATTCAGGTGGCTCGCCGCACCGTCGCCAAGTACCGCGAATCCCTCGGGATCGCGCCTTCGAGCGAACGCAAGCGGTTGATGTAAGCCACGTTACAGCGTTCCAGTGGCAGGCTTTTCGGCCTGCCGCTTTATGCACTGGCAACGAAGGAGAAGCTGTATGCAAGTCAACATCAGTGGACACCAACTGGAAGTTACCCAGCCTCTGCGCGAGTACATCGAGCTCAAGCTCAAGAAGCTCGAAGGGCATTTCGACAAGATCACCAACGTACAGGTCACGATGTGCGTCGAAAAGCTGAAGCAGAAAATCGAAGCCACGCTGCATATTCCCGGTAACGAGGTCGTCGCAAACGCGGAACATACCGATATGTACGCTGCGATCGACGCGTTGACCGACAAGCTTGATAAACAACTCAAAAAGCATAAGGAAAAGACCCAGAGCCTGCTTCAGGGCGCTACCGGTCGATAACCCCCACCCCCATGATCCGACTTGAAAGTATCCTGACCCCCGGCCGTTCCCTGGTGAACGTGCCGGGCGGCAGTAAAAAGAAAGCCCTCGAACAAATTGCCAACCTGATCGCCCGGGAAGTTCCGGATCTGGAGATGCAAGATGTCTTCGAGGCATTGATTGCCCGTGAAAAACTGGGTTCCACCGGTTTTGGCAACGGCATCGCCATTCCTCACTGCCGCCTCAAGGGCTGCGAAGCGCCGATCAGTGCGCTGATGCACCTTGATGCCCCTATCGATTTCGACGCTATCGACGGCGCGCCTGTGGACCTGTTGTTCGTCCTGCTGGTGCCGGAAGCCGCCACCGATGCGCACCTGGAGCTGTTACGCCAGATTGCCAGCATGCTCGACCGCAAGGACGTGCGCGACAGACTGCGCAGCGCGCCAAGCAACGAAGCCTTGTACCAGGTTGTACTGGAAGAACAGAACAGGCCGTAACCATGCGCTTGATCATTGTCAGTGGCCGTTCCGGCTCGGGTAAAAGTACCGCCCTGGATGTCCTTGAGGACAACGGCTACTACTGCATTGACAACCTGCCAGCCGGCTTGTTGCCAGACCTCGCCGAGCGCGCGCTGGTTCATACCGAAATGCTCCAGCCACAGGTGGCGGTCTCGATCGACGCCCGCAACCTGCCGAGCCATCTGTCACGCTTTCCAGAGTTGCTCGAGGAAGTGCGCAGCCGGCACATCCAGTGTGATGTCCTGTACCTGGACGCCGATGACGAAACGTTGCTCAAACGTTTTTCGGAAACCCGTCGTCGCCACCCGCTCAGCAATGCCAATCGCTCGCTGGCCGAAGCCATCAACGACGAAACCGCGCTGCTGGGCCCGATCGCCGATCTGGCCGACCTGAAGGTCAATACCACCAATCTGAACCTCTACCAGCTGCGCGATACCATCAAGCTGCGACTGTTGAACCAACCGGAGCCGGGGACTGCATTTCTGGTGGAGTCGTTCGGTTTCAAACGCGGCATGCCGGTGGATGCGGATCTGGTGTTCGATGTACGCTGCCTGCCCAATCCGTACTGGAAACCGGAATTACGCGCACAATCCGGGCTCGATGAGCCTGTGGCGGAATACCTGGCGGCGCAGCCGGAGGTCGAAGAGATGTTCCAGGACATCTATGCGTACCTGTTCAAATGGCTGCCGCGCTTCGCTGCGAGCAATCGCGCTTATGTGACCATTGCCATTGGCTGCACCGGCGGACACCACCGTTCCGTCTACCTGACCGAACGCCTGGGTCAGGCCCTGCAGAAAACCCTGAAGAACGTCCAGGTTCGCCACCGCGACCTCAGCTAAAGGATTCACACCGCGATGCCTGCTCTGGAAATCGAAATCATCAACAAGCTGGGCCTGCATGCCCGGGCGTCGGCAAAGTTCGTTGGCGTGGCGGGTCAATATCCCGACTGCACGATCAGAGTGGGTCGCACCCCGGAAACCACGGTTGATGGCAAAAGTATCATGGCGATGATGATGCTCGCCGCCGGCAAGGGCACCAAAATCCACCTGAGTACTGAGGGTCATCAGGAACAGGAAGCCATGGATGCGCTGGTCGCGCTGATCAACAACTACTTCGACGAAGGCGGTTGAAAGCCTTTAGTGTCGAGGGAGGGAGCAAGCCTCCCTCTCATCCCAACGCCGTATCCATCACCATCATCAGGCAGAACCCGATCAACAATCCCAGGCTCGCCAGCTTGTCGTGACCATTGCGCCGCGACTCCGGGATCACTTCGTGAGTCACCACCAACAGCATTGCCCCGGCCGCCAGCGCCAGTCCCAGGGGTAATAACAGTTCCGCCAGGCTGACCAGCCATGCACACAGCAGTGCAAACACCGGCTCGACCAGGCCCGATGCCGCCCCGATCAGAAACGCCTTGACCCGCGACATCCCGGCTCCGGCCAACACCAGCGCAATGACCAGTCCTTCCGGCACATCCTGCAAGGCGATGCCCATCGCCAGGCTGTCAGCGTCCGGCATGCCGCCGCCAGCGGAAACACCGACGGCCATGCCTTCCGGGATGTTATGGGCAATGATGGCAAACACGAACAACCAGATACGTGGCGGAATCACCGGATGCTCGACAGTGCCGATGAGCATTTCCGGCGAAGCCCCGGACACCTTGCGATCAACCAGATACAGGCCGAATGCTCCGAGCATGATGCCGAAGCAGATCAGACCGCTGGCACCCCACGGGCTCAGACCCAGACTTTCGGCGGCAGCGATTCCCGGGACGATCAACGAAAACGCGGTCGCTGCCAGCATCACGCCGGCGCCAAAACCCAGCAGCGTATCGCCCAGCGCCTGGGGCATGTTGCGGATCACCAGCACCGGAACCGCGCCGAGTGCGGTGCCGAGGGCGCAGATCGCGCCGCCCTGCAATGCCCGCGACAACTTCGGTTCCAGATTCAGCCATTCCAGTCCGTGGGCGACCAGCAAGGTCATGCCCGCCAACAGCAACAGCGAACCGATTGCGTAACGAAACATACGCCCACTTCCGATCGCCAGTGTTTCAGTGCCCATAGTCACCCTTGGATTGTTTTTATAGGAGACTTAAACCAGCGCGGCCTGATAGCGCGCAGCGACTTCCGGCCAGTTGATCACGTTGTAGAACGCGCTGATGTATTCCGGCCGACGGTTCTGATAACGCAGATAGTAGGCGTGCTCCCACACGTCGAGGCCGAGTATCGGCGTGTTGCCGTTCATCAGCGGGCTGTCCTGGTTACCGCTGCTTTCCACCACCAGTTTCTTTTCCGGGTTGACGCTGAGCCACGCCCAGCCACTGCCGAAGCGGGTCAGCGCGGCTTTGGTGAAGGCTTCCTTGAAGCTGTCGAGGCCGCCCAGTTGCTCATCGATCGCCTTGGCCAGCGCACCGTCAGGTTTGCCACCGCCGTTGGGCACCATCACTTCCCAGAACAGCGAATGGTTGGCATGACCGCCGCCCTGGTTGATCACCGCCGCACGAAGCTTTTCCGGCAGTTGCTGGACGCTGGCGACCAGCTTCTCCACCGGCCAGTCCGCGAATTCGGTGCCCTCGACCGCAGCGTTCAGATTGTTGATATAAGTCTGATGATGCTTGGTGTAGTGGATCTCCATGGTTTGCGCATCGATGTGCGGTTCCAGTGCGTCGTAGGCGTAAGGCAAGACTGGCAGGGTAAAAGCCATTTCAGTGGACTCCATGGTGATGTTGGGCAGGCACGCGGCGCGCATTGCCGGTATCCGGGTGCAGCAAGCGTTGGGTGCGCGGGTATTCGCCGTGTTCGCTGATGAAATTGAGCAGCTCGACGTAGGTCTTGCTGCTCTGGCGAAGGGCCGCTTCACGCAGCGCCGGGCGCAGGCGCTCGTCCTGCATGGTCTGCAACAGTCGTTGATGGATCGCGCACAGGTACTCGGCGCTCTCCTCCGGCTGGTTCAGGCGCAGATGCAGGTCGGCCAGGTTGTGATGAGAAATGACGCAGGCCGCCACCGCTTCGTCGGCATCGGCCCAGCGCTCGAACAACACCTGTGCCAAAGCCAGGGCTTGCAGGTAAGCCTCGCGGGCATCGATCAGCTCGCCCAGCATGAAGCAGCGATTGGCCCGTTCGATCGTGCGTTTCCAGTGCTCCATGGTGAACCTCCAAAGCGGTTGCGGTGCTTACACGCCACCGGCGGTGAGTTTCTCGGGATTGAGCAACTCTTCCAGCTGGCTGCGCGACAGATCGGTGTGTTCCAGCGCAACGTCGATCACCGGGCGACCCTGTTTGTAGGCCTGTTTGGCGATTTCGGCGGCTTTCTGGTAACCGATGATCGGGTTGAGCGCGGTGACCAGAATCGGATTGCGCGACAGCGCTTCCTTGAGGCGTGACTCGTTGACCTTGAAGCTGGCGATGGCCTTGTCAGCCAGCAGACGGCTGGAGTTGGCCAGCAACTCGATGCTGCTCAACAGGTTCTGGGCGATGATTGGCAGCATCACGTTCAGTTCGAAATTGCCCGACTGACCGGCGATGGTGATCACTGAATCGTTGCCGATCACTTGCGCGGCGACCATGGCAGTGGCTTCCGGAATCACCGGATTGACCTTGCCCGGCATGATCGAAGAGCCCGGCTGCAGGCCTTCCAGTTCGATTTCACCGAGACCGGCGAGCGGGCCGGAGTTCATCCAGCGCAGGTCGTTGGCGATTTTCATCAGCGACACGGCGGTGGCCTTGAGCTGGCCCGACACGGCCACGGCAGTGTCTTGCGAGCCGATCAGAGCGAACAGATCCTTGCCCGGCGTGAACTGGACGTTGGTCAACTGGCTCAATTGGCGGCTGAAACGCGCAGCAAATTCCGGATGCGCGTTGATCCCGGTACCGACCGCCGTGCCGCCCTGGGCCAGGGATTGCAGGCTTGGCAGCAAATCCTGCAGGTGACCGATATTGGCCTTGAGTTGCTGCGCCCAACCGTTGAGCACCTGACTCATGCGCACCGGCATGGCGTCCATCAAGTGGGTGCGGCCGGTCTTGACGTGGTGATGCACCTGCTCGGCCTTGCGCTCGATCACTTGCACCAGATGCAGCAACGCCGGCAACAGTTGTTCGTGCAGGGCCAACGCCGCGCTGACGTGGATGGTGGTCGGAATGATGTCGTTGCTGCTCTGCCCGCAGTTGACGTGGTCGTTGGCGTTCACCGGCTCTTCGAGCAGGCGGCTGGCCAGGGTGGCGATCACTTCGTTGGCGTTCATGTTGGAACTGGTGCCGGAGCCGGTCTGGAAGATATCCACCGGGAAATGCTGCATGAAGTCGTCTTCCAGCAGACCTTGGGCGGCATCGCTGATGGCTTTGCCTTGCGCGGCGCTGAGCTGGTTAAGTTCGACGTTGGCGCGTGCGGCAGCCGCTTTCGCCAGAATCAGGGCGCGGATGAACTGGGTCGGCATCGGCTTGCCGCTGATCGGGAAGTTATCCACTGCGCGCTGGGTCTGCGCGCCGTAGAGAGCGTCCACCGGCACCTGCAGTTCGCCCATGCTGTCGCGCTCAATACGTGTCTTGGTCATCTGAAAATCCTTGCACCAGTTCAATAAGAGGAATCGAGGGTTGCAACTCGCAGGTGGCGAGCTGCCAGGTGTAGCTTTGCCAGCGTTTGAGCCGGCATTTGCACAGTGACAGGCGCTCCATTTCACGCAGCGGGCGCCAGGCTTGATCGAGGCAGAGGCTGCGCCAGTGCCACGGCAACGCGATGTCGGTGGCCGTGTCGAGCAGCAGACGGAAAGAGGTTTCGGCGACCGTCCAGGGCGAGGTCGCCGTGCAGCAGGCCAGATACCGGCCTTCAGCCAGGTAGTGTTCGATCAGGCGCGGTTCGTCGGGATCCATCGCGCAACGGATCTGGCGACTCATCCAGCGCCAGCTTTCGAGGTACGGCTGCTCGTGCAAGGCAGAACTCATGATTCTGGGCTCATCCGATAATGAGATTTATTATTATATGATAATGAGAACCAAAACAAGAGTGGCTTTTTTGCTGCCCTGATCAACCCGAAAAGTTTGCGGACACAAAAAAGGCGCGCCACCCAATCGGATGACACGCCTTTTTTTGTACCTGCCTGGGGCTTAGCTGCCCGCGACAGTCATCTTCTCGATCAACACCGAACCAGTGCGAATGTTGCTGCGCAGTTCCAGATCGTTACCCACCGCGACGATCTGCTTGAACATGTCACGCATGTTGCCGGCGATGGTCACTTCCTGCACCGCGAACTGGATTTCACCGTTCTCGACCCAGAAACCCGCCGCACCGCGCGAGTAATCACCAGTCACCATGTTCAGGCCATGGCCCATCAGTTCGGTGACCAGCAGTCCACGCCCCATGCGCCGCAGCAAGGCAGCCTGGTCTTCATCGCCATGGGTGACGAACAGGTTGTGCACGCCGCCCGCGTTGGCGGTGCTCGGCATGCCCAGTTTGCGACCGGAATAGGTGCCAAGGATGTACGAGACCAACTCGCCTTTCTCGACGAACGGTTTGGCATAGGTCGCCAGGCCGTCACCATCGTAGGAAGCACTGCCCATGGCGCGCATCAGGTGCGGACGCTCGTCGATGGTCAGCCATTCCGGGAACAGCTTCTGCCCCAGGGTGCCTTCGAGGAAAGACGATTTGCGGTACAGACTGCCGCCGGAAATCGCCGACAGGAAGCTGCCGAACAACCCACCCGCCAGTTCCGCCGAAAACAAAACCGGCACTTCGCAGGTCGGCACCGGACGCGCACCCAGACGGCTCGCTGCGCGCTGTGCCGCGCGCTGGCCAATGCTCACCGGATCCGCCAGCAAGCTGCCCTGACGGTTCACGTCATACCAGTAATCGCGCTGCATCTGGCCATCGGCCTCGGCGATCATCACGCAGCTCAGACTGTGTCGGGTCGAAGCGTAACCGCCGATAAAACCGTGGCTGTTGCCGTACACGCGGCAGCCCTGATGGGTGCTCAACGTGGTGCCATCAGCATTCTTGATGCGCGCATCGGCATCGAACGCGGCGGCTTCGCAGAGCAGCGCCTTCTCGATGGCCTGCTCCGGGGTGATGTCCCATTGGTGGAACAGGTCGAAATCCTGGACATCCCGGGCCATCAGCGCGGCATCGGCCAACCCCGAGGCCTCGTCTTCGGAAGTGTGCTTGGCAATCGCCAGCGCCGCAGCGACGGTTTCGCGAATCGCATCCGGCCCGGTGGCGGACGTACTGGCCGAGCCCTTGCGCTGGCCGACGTACAGCGTGATGCCAAAACCCTGATCGCGGTTGAACTCGACCGTTTCGACTTCACGTTGACGAACCGACGTCGACAGGCCCTGCTCCAGCGATACCGCTACTTCACAGGCACTGGCCCCCTGACGCTTGGCTTCGGCGATGATCTGCTCGACCTGTTCCTGCAGTGCCGGCAATGCCTGTGGGCCGACGCTTTCAACTGCACTCATGCTCATCTCCACTCAAATTCTGCTTTCGGCTGGGGCCTTCGAGCGACCGGGCCGGACAAGCGGCCCCCGACTGGTTATCATGGCGGCGTTTCTTTGCGGACTGCCACCATGGTTGATTCTTACGACGACTCCCTCGATACGGGAGAAAAAAGCAAATCCCAGGTCAAACGCGAGCTGCATGCTCTGGTTGACCTTGGCGAGCGCCTTACAACGCTCAAGCCCGACTTGCAGGCAAAACTGCCATTGACCGACGCCCTGCGCCGGGCCCTGGCCGATGCGCCCAAGCACACCGCGAACATCGCGCGTAAACGGCACTTGCAGTTCATCGGCAAACTGATGCGCGATCAGGACACTGACGCGATTCTCACCTTGCTCGATCAACTCGATGCCTCTACCCGTCAGTACAACGAGCGTTTCCACAACCTCGAACGCTGGCGTGACCGCCTGATCGCCGGTGACGATGCCGTGCTGGAGAAATTCGTCGTCGATTACCCGGACGCCGACCGCCAGCAACTGCGTTCCCTGATCCGTCAGGCCCAGCACGAGGTTGCGCAAAACAAACCTCCTGCCTCGAGCCGCAAGATCTTCAAATACATCCGTGAGCTGGACGAGACTCAACGCGGCCTGCGTTGATATTCGCCACCGGGTGGCCGCACCGCGCGCCACCCGAAGCTCCATCCCTTCTTACGCGCCCGTGCCACCCACGGTGATCGCATCGATTTTCAGGGTCGGCTGACCGACACCCACCGGCACCGACTGCCCATCCTTGCCGCAAGTCCCCACACCGCTGTCCAGCGCCAGATCGTTACCGACCATCGACACCCGGCTCATCGCTTCCGGACCGTTGCCGATCAACGTTGCGCCTTTGACCGGCGCAGTGATCTTGCCGTCCTCGATCAGATACGCCTCACTGGTAGAGAACACGAACTTGCCGCTGGTGATGTCGACCTGACCGCCGCCGAGGTTGGCGCAGTAGATGCCCTTCTTCACCGACGCGATGATTTCCGCCGGATCGCTCTGGCCGCCAAGCATGTAGGTGTTGGTCATCCGTGGCATCGGCAGGTGCGCATAGGATTCACGGCGACCGTTGCCGGTGCGGGCCACGCCCATCAGCCGCGCATTGAGCTTGTCCTGCATATAACCCTTGAGTACGCCGTTTTCGATCAGCGTGGTGCACTCGGTCGGCGTACCTTCGTCGTCGACGCTCAGGGAACCGCGACGACCGGCCAACGTGCCGTCATCGACGATGGTGCAAAGTTTTGATGCAACCATCTCGCCCATGCGCCCGCTGTAGGCCGAACTGCCCTTGCGGTTGAAATCGCCCTCCAGACCGTGACCGACCGCTTCGTGCAGCAGCACGCCGGACCAGCCCGAACCCAGAACCACCGGCAAGGTGCCGGCCGGTGCCGGAATCGCTTCCAGATTCACCAACGCCTGACGCAACGCTTCACGGGCATAACCCATGGCGCGGTCTTCGGCGAGGAAATAACGGTAGTCGGTACGCCCGCCGCCGCCATGACCGCCACGCTCGCGACGGCCGTTCTGCTCGACGATCACGCTGACGTTGAAGCGCACCAGCGGACGCACATCGGCAGCCAGGCCGCCGTCGGTCGAGGCCACCAGAATACGTTCCCAGACTCCGGCCATGCTTACGCTGACCTGCTGGATACGCGGATCGAGGGCGCGGGTCGCTACGTCGATGCGCTTTAGCAATTCGACTTTTTCAGCGCGGCTCAGGACTTCCAGCGGGTTGTCCGGCGCATACAACTGGGCGACGTCCTGGGTGCTGAACGCCTGCACCGTGCCGTTCTGCCCGGCGCGGGAAATCGAACGGGCCGCACGGGCCGCTGCGCCGAGAGCTTCGAGGGTGATCGCATTGCTGTAGGCGAAACCGGTTTTCTCACCCGACTGCGCCCGCACGCCAACACCCTGGTCGAGGTTGAAACTGCCTTCCTTGACGATGCCGTCTTCCAGCGACCAGGACTCGGATATCTGCCCCTGGAAATACAGGTCGGCCGCATCGATGCCTGGACCCGCCAGATCACCGAGTACGCCTTGCAGGCTCTCGATCGTCACGCCGCCGGGCGCCAACAGGTGATCACTGACTGAGGACAACAACTCGCTCATAGGTTTTACGCCTTAAATTCGTGTTCTGAAGCAGGTCGCTGTGCGCCCTGCGAAAAAAACCGCCGATGACCGGTCACCGGCATTCGCGCCCGGATGGACGCTTGTTCATTGCTGTCGCGTTCGGCCAGCAACACGGCTTCGCCTTGCTCTTGCTGTGCCAGCACGCGGCCCCACGGATCGACAATCGCCCCGTGGCCAAAGGTTTCCCGCGGCCCCGGATGCGTCCCGCCCTGGGCTGCCGCCAGCACGTAACACTGGGTTTCAATGGCTCGCGCGCGGATCAGTACATCCCAGTGGGCCGCCCCCGTCACCGCGGTGAAGGCCGACGGTGCGGTAATCAGTTCGGCCCCGGCTGCGCGCAATTCGCTGTACAGCTCCGGGAAGCGCAGGTCGTAGCACACCGTCAGGCCGATTCGGCCGACCGGCGTGTCCGCAACCACCACGCCACTGCCATAAGCATAGTCATCGGATTCGCGGTAACGGCCGCGATTGTCCGCCACATCGACATCAAACAGATGCAACTTGTCATAGCGAGCAACGATTTCGCCCTGATCGTTCACCAGCAACGAGCAGGCACGGGACTTCGCCTCGGGCTGTCCCACAGGCGGCAACGGCAACGTGCCGGCCACAATCCATAACCTGAGGTCGCGGGCGGTCTGTTTCAACCAAGGCAGGATCGGGCCTTCACCAAGCGCTTCGGCGCGGCCGATGTCGGCGATGTCGCGACGGCCCATGGCGGCGAAGTTTTCCGGCAGCACGGCCAGCTTCGCACCGGCGTTGGCCGCCTGTTCGAGCAAACGTCGGGCATCGCGCAGATTGGCCAGCACATCGCTCTGGCTGACCATTTGAATCACCGCTAAAGACATGGCGCACTCCGCAAGAGGTATGCGGCCATGCTACTCCATCGGTTCAGGGGCTGGCTGTTCAAAAAGGCTTGTCGAAGGTGATTTTCGGCTCTTTCCATGGGCCTTTGACGGTGTATTTGACGCTGGCGAACCGCGCCACGCGATCGCCGATCAGCTTGTCGATCAGAAACAATGCGCCGCCGACCGCTGGCGCGCCGACAATCAGCGCGGCAATCGGCAGGTTGTTGGTCACCGGCAAAGTCACCAGCAATTTGGCATCCACCTTGTCGCCCACCAGATCCAGCGTGCCGTCCAGTTCCAGGTTGCTCGAAGGACCGGTCAACTTGATCGGTTCTTTCGTCACATAAACGCCGTTGGTCGCCTCCAGCAATCCCTTGACCCGGTCATAGCTGAGGCCCTTGCCGAAGAGGTCGGAGAAGTCGAGGCGCAAACGCCGGCCAATCGAGTTGAAGTTGAGCAGTCCGAACACGCGCAAGGCCTGAGCGCCGCCCTCCACTTCAACAAACTGGCCTTTGTTGAGGGACGCATCGAGGGTACCGGAGAAGCGCTTGGTCGCCAGCCACGCCGGCGAGCCCGGCCAGCGGCCATCGACATCCATGTGGAATTCTTCGCTGGTCACACTCGGCGCAAAACCCCATCCCTTGAGGACATCGGCGAGGTTCTTGCCGCCGATCCGCCCCTTGTACCAACTGGTCGTGGCACCGGGCGTGCCTTCCCAGCCGCCGCTGCCCTGCAAAAGAATGCCCTTGAGGCCCAGATCGAGGTTGTTCAGGGCGATGCCCTTGGCGGTCGGCCGAACCTTGAGCGACCAGCCGCCGACCAGATCCTGGCCCTGGAACAATTGATTGATGGTGATATCCAGCGCCGGAATCTTGCTCGGATCGACCGAGGCCAGCGGGTCCGGCGCATTCTCGTCGGCCTGCACCGTAGGGTCCGGTGCCGGCAACCGCACGTATTGCAGGTTCACCGCAATCGGCGCGCCCTTGGCGTCGGGAATGCCGGCCGTGCCTTTGGCCTGCTGACTGTCGAGGGCCAAAGCCCAGACTCCAGGCTTGCGATTAACCTGCACTGCCGCCTGATCCAGCGTGGTGCCGAAAGCCGTAAGCTTGCCGATCTTGAAGTCCGCGCTGCTGAGCAACTGCTTGGCGTTGCCGCCTGGATCCTGGCCGGCGTACTTGTCCAGCAGATCCTGCCAGGGTTTGACATCCAGCTCGGACAACACGCCGCGTATCCGCAAGCCTTTGTTACCCGGCAACACCGCTTCGCCGGCGCCAAGGAACAACTCGCCACGGCCATCGGCGAAATTGCCTGGTGGCGCGGCGAAGGTGAGGTTGGCCAGTTGATCGTAGTTGACCCAGTAACGCCGCTCCTGCCCCTGTAACGTCATGCGGAACACAGTGTCACGCCCGACATCGGCCGCCATGCCGAACGGCGCCGGCAGATCCACTGCCACGCCCTTCAGGCTTGAACTGACCATCAACTGGCTGTCGGCACCGTCCAGATTCAATTGCAGTTGATAAGGGATAGTCCCGGACACCGGCAACGGTTGAGTCACGCCCAGCCAGTCGGTGAGTTTCTTGACCTCGACCTGCCCCGACGCCGCCACCCGGGTCTTGAGTTTGCCGGGGCCGCCGTCGGCGAAGATCTGCGCAGTGACCGGTTTGTCGAAGGCCCGGGCACTGATGTTCTGCCCGCTCAGGCCCTTGGCGCTGTCGAAGCGGAAATCACCCTTGAGCTGGCTCAGTTCGAGCTTCGGCTCCGCCAGGTTCAATCGCGCATTGGCGGTTTTGAAGTCGACGAGGATTTTCGGCTGATCGCCCTTGGCCAACGGCACATCGAGTTTGAGCTTGCCCTGCAGATCACCCGCGCCTTCCCAGCCGGCGAAGGTATCGGCGGTGCCGATCGGTGCTTCCTGAAGAATCTTCAGGCCATCGCCCAACCCACCCGCGAAGGTGCCGTCGAGGAACATATGGCTGTGCTCGCCGCTCGGCACATGGGGAATATTGACGAAGACATCGCTGACCTGGGTGTCGAGCAATTGGCCCTTGCTGGCGAGAATCCGCACACCGCTGTCTTCGATGAACACGTCACCGCTGACCTTGCTCACGTGCGGCCAGCCCGGCTGGAACGCCAGCTCGGCGTCGTGCACCTTGAAGAACAGGCTGATGCTGCGATCCGCTTCCCCGGCGTTCTTGTTCAGCGAACCCTGATACTGGAAGAAGCCCTGATCCACCGCGCCCTTGAGAATCGCCGTGCGCAGCCACTCGTCGAGGGCCGGGCTCAGGACTTCCGGCAGGTACTTGGCGGTGTAGCGACCGTCGCCATCCACCAGGCCGACCCGCAGGTCCATGTAGTCTTCCTGGCTGTGATCGAAATGCAGGCGGATCAGGAAGTCGCCGGCAATCTTGCCTTCCTCGCCGAGCACCTTCAGGTACGGTGCGATCAGAGTGAAACCTTCTTTATCGAGCTTCCAGGTCAACCGGGCGTTGGCCTGAATGTATTGCCATGGCTTGGCGAAGATCGGATCAAGGTGCAGGACGAAGTCCTTGCTGTCCATGCGCAGCTCGCCGCCGCCGAGATTGCCGGTAAGGCTGCCGCTGACATTCCGTGCCGCGGGCGCGCCGTGGTAGGCGTCGAAGCCGACTTGATCAAGGTTGGCGGCAAAGCCGAATTTGCTGTCGTCGGTGGCGTTCGGCCGGAAATCCAGCAGCACGTTACGCAGCCCGCCGGTGACTTTCAGGCGCTCGACCACGGTGGCGAAGCCTTGGGGCAACGGGCCGAGGGCATTGAGCAAAGGAGTGATCGGGGTCAGGTCGAGCCGGTCGGCCTGCAGATGCCAGAGCTCTTCGTTCTTGTCGGTGGCGGCAGTCTGTTTGATCTGCACATGCGATTCCCAACGGGTTTCGCCGAAATTCATCGCCAGCGAATCAAACGTGACAGTGGCCCCCTCGGGACCGCGCTGGAAATAGCCGTTGAGCGCCAGATTGTTGATCTGGATCGGCTTGCGTTCGGCGTAGGCACCGGTCAGTTGCGGCGCATTGAGGCGGATCGCAGCACTCTGCAACGCCCCCTCGCGCCAGTTGACCCACAGCTCGCCGCCGGCCTTGATCTCGGAGAAATTCCATTGCTGGGTCAGGCGCTCGGGCAGCCATTTCGACCAGTCACTCTGCGGCAGGCTGACATAACCTTCCACTTCGCTGCTCTGCCACTGACTCGGACGAATCCGCGTGCGCAGGCTAAGCGCCACGGGCTGGCCGTCAGGCAAGGTCAATCGTGCATCGAGGCGCTGGCGGCTGGTGCCGGTCTTGAGATTGAGGCCGACATACGTGAAGGTCAGCGGTGCCTGCTCCCGCGGCTGCAAGGTCACCTGGCTGTCGAGCACCGACAGTTGCTGAATCATTTGCATGCGGTTGAACAGTTGCTCGGGATCCATGGGCTGATCCTGCTGCACCGGCAAGCCTTCCAGCGCCCACTTTCCGTCCTCGCCTTCCTTGAGGCTGATCTTCAAACCGCTGAGTTCAAGATGGGCGATGCGCACTTCGCGGGCCATCAGGCTGGCCCACAGATCAGGCACTGCACGCACCCGATCCAGGCGCAGGGCATTGGCGCCGCTGCCGACCATCACATCGTGGGCCAGCAGGATCGGTGCAAATCCGCTCCAGTTGCCTTCCAGCTCGCCGATCTGCAGCGGCAGACCCAGGGCGGCGCTGGCCTTGTCTTCGATATCGGTGCGGTATTCGGCCACCAGTGGCGTGAGTTCCCGGCCAAGACTGACGTACAACGCCATCAATACCAGAACCAACGCGCACAGGCCCAGACCCCAGCGGGTCAGTGCGGCCAAAATGCGTGTCAGACGTTCCATGTCAGTTGGCTCCCATGGCAAAAATACTGCAAAAAGCTGAGGCCAGCCGTTTCAGGAAAAGGGTGATGCAGGGGTTCAGAGCAGCACCACGTCATATTGTTCCTGGGAATACATGGTTTCTACCTGGAAACGTATGGTGCGCCCGATGAAACCTTCAAGTTCGGCCACGTTACCGGACTCTTCATCGAGCAGGCGATCCACGACTTTCTGGTTCGCCAGCACCCGATAACCCTCGGCCTGATAGGCCCGGGCTTCACGCAGGATCTCGCGGAAAATCTCGTAGCAAATGGTTTCCGGGGTCTTCAGCTTGCCCCGGCCCTGACAGCTGCTGCACGGTTCGCACAGCACTTGCTCGAGGCTTTCGCGGGTGCGCTTGCGCGTCATCTGCACCAGGCCCAACTCGGTAATGCCGATGATGTTGGTCTTGGCGTGATCGCGCTCCAGTTGTTTTTCCAGGGTGCGCAGCACCTGACGCTGGTGCTCTTCGTCTTCCATGTCGATGAAGTCGATGATGATGATCCCGCCCAGGTTGCGCAGGCGCATCTGCCGGGCAATCGCGGTCGCGGCTTCGAGGTTTGTCTTGAAGATGGTTTCTTCAAGGTTGCGATGACCGACGAACGCCCCGGTGTTCACATCGATGGTGGTCATGGCTTCCGCCGGATCGATCACCAGGTAGCCGCCAGACTTCAGCGGAACCTTGCGTTCCAGGGCTTTCTGGATTTCGTCTTCGACGCCATACAGATCGAAAATCGGTCGTTCACCTGGGTAGTGTTCCAGACGATCGGCGATTTCCGGCATCAGTTCGGCGACGAACTGCGTGGTTTTCTGGAAGGTTTCCCGGGAGTCGATGCGGATCTTCTCGATCTTCGGGCTGACCAGATCGCGCAGGGTGCGCAGCGCCAGGCCTAAGTCCTCGTAAATCACGCTCGGTGCGCCGATGGTCTTGATCTGTTCGTTGATCTGATCCCACAGGCGGCGCAGGTAGCGGATGTCCATGAGGATCTCATCGGCCCCGGCACCTTCGGCGGCGGTACGCAAAATGAAGCCGCCGGCCTCCTTGATGCCTTCTTTGGCCACGCAATCGCTGACCACCTGCTTGAGGCGTTCGCGCTCGGCTTCGTCTTCGATCTTCAGGGAAATGCCGACGTGGGCGGTGCGCGGCATGTACACCAGATAGCGCGACGGGATCGACAGTTGCGTGGTCAGCCGCGCACCTTTGGAACCGATCGGGTCCTTGGTGACTTGCACCACCAGGCTCTGGCCTTCGTGTACAAGCGCACTGATGCTTTCCACCGCAGGACCTTCGCGCAGGGAAATTTCCGAGGCATGAATGAAGGCTGCGCGATCCAGGCCGATGTCGACGAAGGCCGCCTGCATGCCCGGCAGGACCCGCACCACCTTGCCTTTATAGATGTTGCCGACGATCCCGCGTTTTTGCGTACGCTCGACGTGCACTTCTTGCAGCACACCGTTTTCGACCACCGCCACGCGCGATTCCATCGGCGTGATGTTGATCAGAATCTCTTCACTCATGGCAGGGTCTCGTTCAGGCATGTTCACGATAAAGGCCGCATCTTGTCCGTTCGACGCTCATTGCGCGTTCAGGGTTTGCCAACAGGGTATGCCGAAATGGCCGAGCAGTTCTGCGCTTTCGCACACCGGCAAGCCGACGACCGCCGAGTAACTGCCATTGAGGCTGGCAACGAACACCGCGCCGAGCCCCTGAATGCCGTAGCCACCCGCCTTGTCCCGGGGTTCGCCGCTGGCCCAGTAGGCGGCAGCTTCTTCGCGGCTGATCGACCGGAACCGCACCAGACTGCGCACCACCCGCGACTCGCAGCGCTCGCCGTCGAGCACGGCAATCGCCGTCAGCACTTCATGCTCCTTGCCGGACAACATCATCAGCATGGCGCATGCGTCGGCTTCGTCCACCGGTTTGCCAAGAATTTTGCCGTCCAGCACCACGGCGGTGTCGGCGCCCAGTACGCAAAACGCTACGTCGCAGACGACGGTGCGCCGTCCGGCCTCGGCCTTGCCGCGCGCCAGGCGCTCGACGTAGGCCGATGGGGATTCATTGGCGAGAGGGGTTTCATCGATATCCGCGCTGATGGCGGTAAACGGGATGCCGATCTGCGTGAGCAACTCACGCCGACGCGGCGATCCTGAGGCGAGGTAAAGCGGCTTCATCCAAACATCTCCCTGTTGAGTGCCCTGCCTCATGGCACCAGTGGGGGCCCATGCCTGACCGAATCAGTTGATTTTGTAGCGCCGGCGCAATCCACGCAAAGCGAAGCTGACCCAAGGCCAGAGCAAGGCACTGACCAGTGCCGGCAGGACCAGCGCGAGGGTCGGCTGACGGTTGCCGGTCAAGGCACTGAGCCAGAGTTGTACGAGCTGGGCGAGGCCGAAGATCACCAGGATCACCAAGCTCTGCTGCCACATCGGGAACATTCGCAGGCGCTGCTGCAATGACAGCACCAGGAACGTGATCAAAGTCAGGATCAAGGCATTCTGACCGAGCAGATCGCCCTGCAGCACGTCTTCGGCCAATCCCAGGCAGAAAGCTGTGACCATGCCGACGGTGTGCGGCAAATACAAAGCCCAGAAAGTCAGGAGCAAGGCCAGCCAAAGCGGGCGCAGGATTTCCATGAAAATGGGCAGTGGCGATACGCTGAGCAGAATGCCGACAATAAATGTCAGCCAGACAATCCAGCCGTTACGCGATGCGGTAGCCCCGACCATTATTCTTGCCTCCCGGTGGTCGCCGGCGCAGTGACAGGCGGTTTGACCGCTGGTCGAGCCGCCGGCTGATTCGCCGGTGGTTTGCTGGCCGCTGGTGTGGCTGCAGGCGGTTTGCTTGCAGCGGGTTTGGCCGGTGTAGTGCTGGCAGCAGGCGCAGCCGGCGACGCCGCCGTGGCAGGAGTCGCAGCTGCGGCAGGCGGGGTGACGATCTTCGGCACCGTAGACGGAATCACCGGACCGCCACCGAAGGCATCAAGGTTTTCCTGAGCCTGCGCAGCATCGTTGGCACGCTCTTCCGCGGTGCGGTTGTCACTGAACACCAGCAACAGGTAACGGCTGCGGTTCAGTGCGGCGGTCGGCACGGCGCGAACAATGGCGAATGGCTGGCCGGAATCGTGAATCACTTCCTTGACCGTCGCCACCGGATAACCGGCCGGGAAACGCTGACCCAGGCCGGAGCTGACCAGCAGATCGCCTTCCTTGACGTCAGCAGTGTCCGCCACGTGGCGCAGTTCCAGACGCTCGGGGTTACCGGTGCCGCTGGCAATCGCCCGCAGACCGTTTCGGTTTACCTGCACAGGAATGCTGTGGGTCGAGTCGGTCAGCAGCAGCACACGGGAGGTGTACGGCATCAGTTCGACCACCTGCCCCATCAGACCGCGAGCATCGAGCACCGGCTGACCGAGCACCACGCCATCACGCTCACCTTTGTTGATGATGATGCGATGGGTGAAAGGGTTGGGATCCATGCCGATCAGCTCGGCCACTTCGACCTTCTCGTTGACCAGCGCGGAGGAATTGAGCAACTCGCGCAGACGGACGTTCTGCTCGGTAAGGGCGGCAAGCTTCTGCATGCGACCCTGCAACAGCAGGTTTTCCGACTTGAGTTTTTCATTTTCGGCGACGAGCTCGGTGCGACTGCCGAACTGGCTGGCGATACCTTCCCACAACCGTCCGGGCAGGTCGGTAATCCAGTAGGCGTCCATCAGCACCAGCGAGGCCTGGCTGCGTACGGGTTTAAGCAGGCTGAAGCGCGCGTCAACGACCATCAGCGCGACCGACAGTACGGCCAGCACCAACAAGCGCACGCCCAGTGAGGGGCCCTTGGCGAAAAGCGGTTTAATAAGCCGCTCCTCCCAGGCAAATGTTCTGTTTATTCATACGGCATCAAACCGGCCTGGATGAAGACTGACAGAAGATAAACGCCAACAGGCAGCACTGCAAAGTGCTGCCTGTGCGCTCACCCACGTATTGCATCCGGCGATTATTCGCTGGAGAGCAGGTCCATGGTGTGCTTGTCCATCATTTCCAATGCACGGCCACCGCCGCGAGCGACGCAGGTCAGCGGATCTTCGGCAACGATCACCGGCAGACCGGTTTCCTGGGCCAGCAGCTTGTCGAGGTCACGCAGCAGCGCGCCACCACCGGTCAGCACCAGGCCACGCTCGGCGATGTCGGAAGCCAGTTCCGGCGGTGATTGCTCCAGGGCGCTTTTCACGGCCTGAACGATGGTTGCCAGGGACTCTTGCAGAGCTTCCAGCACTTCATTGGAGTTCAGGGTGAATGCGCGTGGAACGCCTTCGGCCAGGTTGCGACCGCGAACGTCGACTTCGCGAACTTCGCCGCCCGGGTAGGCCGTACCGATTTCCTGCTTGATGCGCTCGGCGGTGGATTCACCGATCAGGCTGCCATAGTTGCGGCGCACGTAGGTGATGATCGCTTCGTCGAAGCGGTCGCCGCCAACGCGTACGGATTCGGCATAGACCACACCGTTCAGGGAGATCAGCGCGATTTCGGTAGTACCACCACCGATATCCACGACCATCGAACCGCGTGCTTCTTCAACCGGCAGACCGGCACCGATCGCAGCGGCCATCGGCTCTTCGATCAGGAACACTTCACGGGCACCGGCGCCAAGGGCCGATTCACGGATGGCACGACGCTCAACCTGGGTGGACTTGCATGGAACGCAGATCAGCACACGAGGGCTGGGCTGCAGAAAGCTGTTTTCGTGAACCTTGTTGATAAAGTATTGCAGCATCTTTTCGCAGACGCTGAAGTCGGCGATCACGCCGTCCTTCATCGGACGAATGGCAGCAATGTTGCCCGGCGTACGGCCGAGCATGCGCTTGGCCTCGGTGCCGACAGCGACGACACTTTTCTGGTTACCGTGTGTCCGAATGGCCACAACCGATGGCTCATTCAGGACGATACCGCGCTCGCGCACGTAAATAAGGGTGTTGGCAGTGCCCAGGTCAATGGAAAGATCGCTGGAAAACATGCCACGCAGTTTCTTGAACATGGGAAAGGGACCCTAGGCAACGCGTGGGTAAAAAAGTGCGGCAAACTCTAACAACGACAGGGATTTTGGGCAAGGCGCCAATATGTTAAATTGGCCGCTTTTCTGTGCACCAAGCCCCACAATCGCGGCCTTATGACCGTAGAAGTGCGGTAGTGTTCCGACAATCTAACACACGGACGCCGTCCGTCCTGTTTTCCACTGGAGAAACCCGATGGCGCTAGAACGCTCCGACGTGGAAAAAATCGCTCATCTGGCCAGCCTTGGCCTTAATGACGCCGATCTTCCACACATCACTTCGGCCCTCAACAGCATTCTCGGGCTGGTCGACGAAATGCAGGCGGTCGATACCGACGGTATCGAGCCGCTGGCCCACCCGCTGGAAGCCAGTCAGCGCCTGCGCGCCGACGTCGTGACCGAAAGCAATAACCGCGAGGCTTATCAGTCCATCGCACCAGCGGTCGAAAACGGCCTGTACCTGGTTCCGAAAGTCATCGACTAAAGGGAAAGAGCCTGCAATGCATCAATTGACTCTGGCCGAGATCGCCCGCGGTCTCGCCGATAAAAAGTTTTCTTCCGAAGAGCTGACCAAAGTCCTGCTGGCGCGCATTACCCAGCTCGATCCGCAGCTCAACAGTTTCATCAGCCTCACCGAAGAGCTGGCCCTCGAGCAGGCGAAAGCCGCCGACGCGCGCCGGGCCAATGGTGAGAGTGGCGCCCTGCTGGGTGCGCCGATCGCCCATAAAGACCTGTTCTGCACCCAGGGCATTCGCACCAGCTGCGGCTCGAAGATGCTCGACAACTTCAAGGCTCCATACGACGCCACCGTGGTGTCGAAGCTGGCCGCCGCCGGCACCGTGACCCTGGGCAAGACCAACATGGACGAATTCGCCATGGGTTCGGCCAACGAGTCGAGCTGGTACGGCGCGGTGAAAAACCCGTGGAACCTGGAACACGTACCGGGCGGTTCGTCCGGTGGTTCGGCGGCGGCGGTTGCCGCTCGTCTGTTGCCTGCCGCAACGGCCACCGACACCGGCGGTTCGATCCGTCAGCCAGCCGCGTTCACCAACCTCACCGGCCTGAAACCGACCTACGGTCGCGTTTCGCGCTGGGGCATGATCGCCTACGCCTCCAGCCTCGATCAGGGCGGCCCTCTGGCTCGCACCGCCGAAGACTGCGCGATTTTGTTGCAAGGTATGGCCGGCTTCGATCCGAACGACTCCACCAGCATCGATGAGCCAGTGCCAGACTACGCCGCCGGCCTGAACGGTTCGCTGCAAGGCCTGCGCATCGGTGTGCCGAAGGAATACTTCGGTGCAGGTCTCGACCCGCGCATCGCCGACCTGATCCAGAACAGCATCAAAGAGCTGCAGACGCTCGGTGCCGTAATCAAGGAAATCAGCCTGCCGAACATGCAGCACGCGATTCCTGCGTACTACGTGATCGCCCCGGCAGAAGCGTCCTCCAACCTGTCACGTTTCGACGGCGTGCGCTTCGGCCACCGCTGCGCAGACCCGAAGAACCTGGAAGACCTGTACAAGCGCTCCCGTGGCGAAGGTTTCGGGCCTGAAGTACAGCGCCGGATCATGGTCGGTGCCTACGCGCTGTCCGCCGGTTACTACGATGCCTACTACCTCAAAGCCCAGAAGATCCGTCGCCTGGTGAAGAACGACTTCATGACCGCATTTAATGAAGTCGACGTCATCCTCGGCCCGACCACGCCAAACCCGGCCTGGAAACTGGGCGCCAAGAACAGCGACCCGGTCGCTGCCTACCTGGAAGACGTCTACACCATCACCGCCAACCTCGCGGGCCTGCCGGGTCTGTCGATGCCGGCCGGTTTTGTCGACGGTCTGCCGGTTGGCGTGCAACTGCTCGCGCCGTATTTCCAGGAAGGTCGCCTGTTGAACGTTGCCCACCAGTATCAGTTGAACACTGACTGGCACACTCGCACCCCAACCGGCTTCTGAGGAGACACACATGCAATGGGAAGTCGTGATCGGTCTGGAGATTCACACCCAGCTCACCACCCGGTCGAAAATCTTTTCCGGTAGTTCCACCCAGTTCGGTTCCGAGCCGAACACCCAGGCCAGCTTGATCGACCTGGGCATGCCCGGCGTGCTGCCGGTGCTCAACCAGGAAGCAGTGCGCATGGCGGTGATGTTCGGTCTGGCGATTGACGCCGAGATCGGTCAGCACAACGTGTTCGCCCGTAAAAACTACTTCTACCCGGACCTGCCGAAGGGCTACCAGATCAGCCAGATGGAATTGCCAATCGTCGGCAAGGGCCACCTGGACATCGCCCTGGAAGACGGCACGGTCAAACGCGTCGGTATCACCCGTGCGCACCTGGAAGAAGACGCCGGCAAGAGCCTGCACGAAGAATTCAGCGGTGCCACCGGCATTGACCTGAACCGTGCCGGCACGCCGCTGCTGGAAATCGTGTCCGAGCCGGACATGCGTAGCGCCAAGGAAGCGGTGGCCTACGTCAAGGCGATCCACGCGCTGGTACGTTACCTGGGCATCTGCGACGGCAACATGGCCGAGGGCTCGCTGCGTTGCGACTGCAACGTGTCGGTACGTCCGAAAGGCCAGGTCGAGTTCGGCACCCGCTGCGAAATCAAGAACGTCAACTCGTTCCGCTTCATCGAGAAGGCGATCAACTCCGAGATCCAGCGTCAGATCGACCTGATCGAAGACGGCGGCAAAGTGATCCAGCAGACCCGTCTGTACGATCCGAACAAGGACGAAACCCGTCCGATGCGCAGCAAAGAGGAAGCCAACGACTACCGTTACTTCCCCGATCCGGACCTGCTGCCGGTGGTCATCGAGGATTCGTTCCTCAACGACGTGCGCGCCACCCTGCCGGAGCTGCCACCGCAGAAACGCGAGCGCTTCCAGAGTGCCTTCGGTCTGTCGGCCTACGACGCCAACGTGTTGGCCACCAGCCGTGAGCAGGCGGACTACTTCGAGAAAGTCGCGAGCATCGGCGGCGACGCCAAACTGGCGGCGAACTGGGTGATGGTCGAGTTGGGCAGCCTGCTCAACAAGCAGAACCTGGACATCGAGGATTCGCCAGTTTCCGCCGAGCAACTGGGCGGCATGCTGCAGCGCATCAAGGACAACACCATCTCCGGCAAGATCGCCAAGGTGGTGTTCGAAGCGATGGCCAACGGCGAAGGCAGCGCAGACGAGATCATCGAAAAGCGCGGCCTGAAGCAGGTTACCGACACCGGCGCGATCTCGGCGGTGCTGGACGAAATGCTCGCGGCCAACGCCGAGCAGGTCGAGCAATACCGCGCGGCAGACGAAGCCAAGCGCGGCAAGATGTTCGGCTTCTTCGTCGGTCAGGCCATGAAAGCCTCCAAGGGCAAGGCCAACCCGCAGCAAGTGAACGAACTGCTGAAAAGCAAGCTCGAAGGCTGACGATGGCCCCGCGCCTGAGGATCGTTCCCACGCTCTGCGTGGGAATGCCGCCTCGGACGCTCCGCGTCCATTGCGGTGTGACGCAGAGCGTCACGGGGTGCATTCCCACGCCGGAGCGTGGGAACGATCACTTGGGAGCTTATGAATGAAACGTCTGCTCGGCGCCTGCGCCCTGCTCTCCTTGCTGGCCGGTTGCGCCAGCACCGACACCATCGACCCGCACGGTTACGACCAGACCGGCGTCGCCTCCTATTACGGTGCCAAGCACCACGGTAAACGCACCGCCAGCGGCGAAGCGTTCAACCAGAATTCTTTGACAGCCGCCCACCGCCAGTTGCCGTTCGGCACCCGGGTGAAGGTCACCAACCTGAAAAACGATGAATCCGTCGTGGTCCGCATCAACGACCGCGGCCCGCACACCCGTGGTCGCCTGATCGATGTTTCACGTGCGGCGGCCGAACAGCTCGGTATGCTGCGCAGTGGAACCGCCCGCGTTCGGGTCCAGGCCCTCGACGACTGATGGAGCGTCCACTATTTTCGGACTGACCGACTTACCCCTGATCAGTGTGATCGAATTGCTCAGCGGGCTGTTCCTGCTGATCGCCGGCGCCGAGCTGATGGTGCGCGCCGCCGTGCGCCTGGCCGCGCGTCTGCATGTCCGACCGCTGATCATCGGCCTGACCATCGTCGCCCTCGGCAGCAGCGCTCCGCAAATGGCCGTCAGCCTGCAAGCCGTGCAGGCGCACACGCCGGACATCGCGGTCAGCAGCGTGATCGGCAGCAGCATTTTCAACATTCTTGTCACCCTCGGCCTGTCGGCGCTGATCATTCCGCTGCGGGTGTCGCGGCAACTGGTACGCCTCGACATCCCGTTGATGATCGGCGCCAGCCTGCTGGTATTCGTGCTGGCGTGGAATGAAGAACTCGGGCGCTTCGACGGCATTCTGTTGCTCGGCGCCCTGGCGCTTTATCTTGGATTACTGCTGCGCCAGTCGCGGCACTCGACCCGCCCGCATTCCGATCAACCCCACGATCCGCAGGCCCCGTGGTTCACCAGCCTGCTGATGATTGTCGGCGGCCTGGGCATGCTGGTGTTCGCCGGACACTTGCTGCTGGGGGCGGCCGTGGTCGTCGCCACTGACCTGGGGTTCTCCGAACGGGTGATTGGTCTGACCGTGGTCGCGGTCGGCACTTCGCTGCCGGAACTCGCCACCTCGCTGATCGCCGCGCTGCGCGGTCAGCGGGACATCGCCGTGGGCAACGTGATCGGTGCCAACCTGTTCAACCTGCTTGGGGTGCTGGGCCTCACCGCTTTGATCGCACCGACACCGCTGTCGGTCTCGCCCAATGCGCTGGATTTCGACCTGCCGGTAATGCTCGGCGTCGCGTTGCTGTGCCTGCCGGTGTTCTATTCCGGCTACCGCGTGACCCGCGCCGAAGGTCTCCTGCTCCTGGGTTTGTATCTGGCGTACGGGCTGCACGTGGTGTCGTTCACCACCGGCATGCCACTGGCCGGCAAGCTCGAGCGATTGATGCTGTTTTATGTGCTGCCGACGCTGCTGACGTTTCTGTTTTTCACGTCCGTGCGCGCCTGGCGCCGCCAACACCACAAGAGGGATGTGCCATGACCGAATCGAAGAAATCCGGGGTTGAAGTCCGCCGTCAGGTAATGGGCGACGCGTTTGTCGACCGCGCGTTGGGCAACGCCACCGAGTTCACCCAACCGCTGCAGGATTTCGTCAACGAACACGCCTGGGGCGGCGTGTGGAATCGCGAAGGTTTGCCGCTGAAAACCCGCAGCCTGATCACCCTTGCCGCGCTGACCGCATTGAAGTGCCCGCAGGAATTGAAGGGTCACGTGCGCGGCGCGTTGAACAATGGCTGCACGGTCGATGAGATCCGTGAAGCGCTGCTGCATTGCGCGGTGTATGCCGGCGTGCCGGCGGCGATCGATGCGTTCCGCGCGGCGCAGGAAGTGATCGACAGTTACCAGAAGCCCGAGTAACCGCCGGCCTCAGATCCACCCGCCCCACTGCAAGAAGAAGATCCCGATGTTGGTGGTGATCGCCGCCATCAGCGTGGTCAGCACAATGATCGCCGCCGCCAGTTCATGATTGCCCTGCGCCGCACGGGCCATGACAAAACTGGCAGCGGCAGTCGGGCTGCCGAAGTACAGAAACAGAATCCCCAGCTCCGCCCCGCGAAAACCCCACAGCCATGCACCCAGCGTGGCGATCACCGGCAGGCCGACCATCTTCACCAGACTCGAACTGAGCGCCATGTTGCCGCTCTTGCGCAGCGCCGCCAGCGACAGCGTGCCGCCAATGCAGATCAGTGCCAGCGGCAGCGTGGTCTGTGCCAGGTACTGACCGGAGGTTTCCAGCCACCCCGGCAGACCGATCTTGAAATAAGCGAACGGCGCCGCCGCGATCACGCTGATGATCAGCGGATTGCTGACCACGCTTTTGCAGATGCTCCACGGATCGGACTTGATCACCGGGCTGTAGACCGCGAGCACGATGGTCGACAGGGTGTTGTAGAACAGGATCACCAGCGCTGCGAGAATCGCCCCGAGAGAAATCCCGTAGTCGCCGTACATGCTCGCCGCCAGCGCCAGGCCGATCACCCCGTTGTTGCCGCGAAACGCACCTTGGGTGTAGATGCCGCGATCTTCACGCGGACAACGGAAAATCGCCCAGCCCCAGGCCACGGCAAAACTGACCAGCGTGGCGAGGGCGAAATAGATCAGCAGCGCCGGTTGCAGTGCCGCGTGCAGGTCGGCGTGCAGGATGCCGAGAAACAGCAGCGCCGGCATGGTGACGTTGAACACCAGCGACGAGGCTGTGTGGATGAAGTTGTCGTTGATCCAGTCGATGCGCTTGAGCAGCACACCGAGAAACAGCATGGCAAACACCGGCGCGGTGATGTTCAGGGTTTCGAGGAAGATTGCCAGCATGCCGGGGAGCCTTGGAGGTGAGCGTCGTTAGGGGGCTAATGATAAGCCACTTTCACCCTGATCGTTCCCACGCTCTGCGTGGTAACGTCTCCTGTGACGCTCCGCGTCACGCTGTTGGGACGCGGAGCGTCCCCGGCTGCATTCCCACGCGGAGCGTGGGAACGATCAACGGGGTGGTCTCAGGTGATAGGCGCCGGATTGAACAACGTAATGTCGTTATGCAGCTTGTGCTTCTCCGCCCACGTCTGCTGCTTGCCGCTCGCCACATCCAGGTAGTAGTGGAACAACTCCCAGCCCAACTCCTCGATGGATGCGCGACCGGTAGCAATCCGCCCGGCATCGATATCGATCAGATCCGGCCAACGCTGAGCCAGCTCCGTACGGGTCGAGACCTTCACCACCGGCGCCATCGCCAACCCATAAGGCGTGCCACGACCGGTAGTGAACACATGCAGATTCATCCCCGCCGCCAGTTGCAACGTACCGCAGACAAAATCACTCGCCGGCGTTGCACAGAAAATCAACCCCTTCTGCCTGAAACGTTCCCCAGGGCCGAGCACGCCGCTGATCGCACTGCTGCCGGACTTCACGATCGAGCCCAAGGACTTCTCGACAATGTTCGACAGCCCGCCCTTCTTGTTGCCCGGCGTGGTGTTGGCGCTGCGATCCGCTTCGCCCTTGGCCAGGTAACGGTCGTACCAGTCCATCTCGCGCACCAGTTCCTCGGCAACGGTTTTGGTCTGGGCCCGTGAGGTCAGCAGGTAAATCGCATCACGCACTTCGGTGACTTCGGAAAACATCACCGTCGCCCCCGCCCGCAGCAGCAAGTCCGAGGCATAACCGAGCGCCGGGTTGGCGGTGATCCCGGAAAACGCATCGCTGCCGCCGCACTGCATGCCGAGGATCAGCTCGGACGCCGGGACGGTTTCGCGGCGACGCTGGTTGAGTTTCTTCAGGCGGACTTCGGCCAGTTCCATGATCTGCTCGATCATCTCGGTGAAACCGTGACTGGAATCCTGCAAGCGATACAGCCACGGCTCGCTCAGATCCACCGACGCATCGTCCTCGTGCATCACCTGCCCCGCCTGCAATTTCTCGCAGCCCAGACCGATTACCAGCGCCTCGCCACCGAGGTTCGGGTTGCGCGCCAGATTGCGCACGGTGCGGATCGGGATGTAGGCGTCGGTGGCCGTGATGGCCACGCCGCAACCGTAACTGTGAGTCAGTGCCACCACGTCATCGACATGCGGATACTTGGGCAACAGTTCGTCCTTGATCCGCTTCACCGCGTGATCGAGCACCCCGGTGACGCATTGCACGGTGGTGGTGATCCCGAGGATGTTGCGCGTGCCGACAGTGCCGTCGGCGTTGCGATATCCCTCGAACGTGAAGCCTTCCAGGGGCGCCTGGGCGTCCGGCACTTCGGTGGACAGCGGCAGGCTGTCCAGCGGCGGCGCGGTCGGCATGCGCAGTTGATCTTCCCTGACCCAACTGCCACGGGGAATCGGCTGCAACGCGTAGCCGATGATCTGGCCGTAGCGAATCACCGTGCCGCCCTCGGGGATATCCACGAGGCTGACCTTGTGACTCTGCGGCACGAAATCCACCGTCACCAGGCCATCGGCAAATGCGGTGCCGGCCGGCACGCCCTGGTCGTTGACCACTACCACTACGTTGTCCCGCTCGTGCAGGCGGATGTAGCGCGGCGAGTCGGAATGTTCAATCAACTGCATGACGCCGCTCCTCAGGAATGCGCTTGAGACAATTTGCCGGTGGCTTCGGAACCGCCCTGGGTTGGCGGCTCTTTAAGGACCACACGTTTGATCGGGCCGACGATCACCAGGTAGCTGAACACCGCCACGAGTGCGTTGGCACCGACGAACACCAGCGCCCATTTGAACGAGCCGGTGGAACTGATGATGTAACCGATGACGATCGGAGTGGTGATCGAGGCGATGTTGCCGAAGGTGTTGAACAGGCCACCGCTCAGACCGGCGATCTGTTTCGGCGAAGTGTCGGACACCACTGCCCAGCCCAGAGCCCCCACGCCTTTGCCGAAGAATGCCAGGGCCATGAAGCCGACCACCATCCATTCAACGTCGACATAGTTGCACGCCACGATGCTGCTCGAAACCAGCAGGCCGGCAATGATCGGCGCCTTGCGGGCGAAGGTCAGCGAATGGCCCTTGCGCAGCAGGTAATCGGAAATCACCCCGCCGAGCACGCCGCCGATAAAGCCGCAGATCGCCGGCAACGAGGCGATGAAACCGGCCTTGAGGATGGTCATGCCGCGTTCCTGCACCAGGTACACCGGGAACCAGGTCAGGAAGAAATAGGTGATGCCGTTGATGCAGTACTGGCCCAGGTAAACGCCGAGCATCATGCGATTGGTCAGCAACTGGCGGATGTAATCCCACTTCGGACCGTCAGCCTTTTTGCCTTGTTTCTGGTCCATGTCGACCATGCCGCCGTTGTCGGCGATGAACTTCACTTCCGCTTCGTTGGCCATCGGGTGTTGGCGCGGGCTGTGGATAACCTTGAGCCAGACCAGCGAGAACACGATGCCGAGCAGGCCCATCACGATGAACACGTGCTCCCAGCCAAAGGAGAACACGATCCAGCCCATCAGCGGCGCGAACAACACGGTGGCGAAGTATTGCGCCGAGTTGAAGATCGCCGAAGCGGTGCCGCGCTCGGCGGTCGGGAACCAGGCCGCCACAATGCGTGCGTTGCCGGGGAACGATGGCGCCTCGGCCAGACCCACCAGGAAGCGCAGCATGAACAGCGCGACGATGGCCGTGGACATGCCGAATTCACCGACGAAGCCTTGCAGCACGGTGAACAGCGACCAGGTGAAAATGCTCAGGGCATAGACTTTTTTCGAGCCGAAGCGATCGAGCAGCCAGCCGCCGGGAATTTGCCCGGCCACGTAGGCCCAACCGAAAGCAGAGAAGATGTAGCCGAGGGTGACCGCGTCGATACCGAGGTCTTTTTGCAAGCTGGAACCGGCGATCGCGATGGTGGCGCGGTCGGCGTAGTTGATCGTGGTCACCAGAAACAGCATGAGCAGGATCAAATAGCGGACGTGAGTCGGCTTGGACGATTGCATGTAGATGTACTCCCACTGATTATTTTTATGCGGGTAAAACATTCTTTGGTCTTGTGCCGCGCAGGGCCTCAGGCGAAGGCCCGGCGCGGGTGCAGCGATTTACGAACCGATGTAGCTGGTCTTCACGACCGTGTAGAACTCTTGCGCATAGCGGCCTTGCTCACGTGAGCCATAGGATGAACCCTTACGGCCACCGAACGGAACGTGGTAATCGACACCGGCGGTCGGCAGGTTGACCATCACCATCCCGGCCTGGGAATGACGCTTGAAGTGGTTGGCGTACTTCAGCGACGTGGTGGCGATACCCGCCGACAGACCGAATTCGGTGTCGTTGGCCATGGCCAGCGCAGCCTCGTAATCGGCCACGCGAACGATGTTGGCCACCGGGCCGAAGATCTCTTCGCGGCTGATGCGCATCGACGCTTCGCTGTCGGCAAACAGAGTCGGCGCGAGGAAGTAGCCCTCGGTGTCGCAGGTCACCAGACCACCGCCACTGACTACGCGCGCACCTTCGGACTGACCGATGTCGATGTATTTCAGATCCTGCTCAAGCTGCGCTTGCGAGACCACCGGACCGATGTCGGTACCGGCCTTCAGCGCGTGGCCGACCTTGATCGACTTCATGCGCTCGGCCATGGCTTCGACGAACTTGTCGTGAATCCCGGCGGTAACGATCAGTCGGCTCGAAGCCGTGCAACGCTGGCCGGTCGAGTAGAACGCGCTCTGCACCGACAGCTCGACCGCCTGCTTGAGGTCAGCGTCGTCGAGAATGATCTGCGGGTTCTTGCCGCCCATTTCCAGCTGAACCTTGGCCTGGCGCGACACGCAGTTGACGGCGATCTGACGGCCCACACCGACGGAGCCAGTGAAGCTGATGCCATCGACTTTCGGGCTGTTGACCAGCGCTTCACCGACCACGCGACCGCTGCCCATGACCAGGTTGAACACGCCGGCAGGGAAACCTGCGCGGGAGATGATTTCAGCCAGGGCCCAGGCGCAACCCGGTACCAGATCTGCTGGCTTCAATACCACGCAGTTGCCGTAGGCCAGGGCCGGGGCGATTTTCCACGACGGGATGGCAATCGGGAAGTTCCACGGGGTGATCAGGCCGACCACACCGAGCGCTTCGCGAGTGACTTCTACGTTGACGCCCGGGCGCACCGACGGCACGTAGTCGCCGGACAGACGCAGGCATTCACCGGCGAAGAACTTGAAGATGTTGCCGGCGCGGGTCACTTCGCCGATGGCTTCGGGCAGGGTCTTGCCCTCTTCCCGGGCCAGCAGGGTGCCGAGCTCTTCGCGGCGGGCGAGGATTTCAGTGCCGACTTTGTCCAGCGAGTCGTGACGGGCCTGAATGCCCGAGGTCGACCACGCCGGGAACGCGGCGCGGGCGGCGTCGATGGCGGCGTTGACCTGAGCCAGGTCAGCCTTGGCGTAATCGCCGATGGTGTCGCTCAGTTCGGACGGGTTGATGTTCGCCGAGTAATCGTTACCGGCGACCCATTCACCGTTGATGTAGTTGTCATAGCGCTTGGTCACGAATCATTCTCCTGACGCAAAAGGCCGCTGATCGCTCAGCGGCCTTGTTTATAGAGTTGTGTTACTGCGCACCTTGCTTGTCGATCAGCGCGGCGAGCATTTCGTACTCTTCGCCGGTCAGGTCGGTCAGCGGCGCACGCACCGGGCCTGCGTCATAGCCGGCGATCTTGGCGCCTGCCTTGACGATGCTCACGGCGTAACCGGCCTTGCGGTTGCGGATGTCCAGGTACGGCAGGAAGAAGTCGTCGATGATCTTGCCGACGGTGGCGTGATCTTCGCGGGCAATCGCGTGGTAGAAGTCCATCGCGGTTTTCGGGATGAAGTTGAACACCGCCGACGAGTAGACCGGCACGCCCAGGGCCTTGTAGGCAGCGGCATAGACTTCGGCGGTCGGCAGACCACCGAGATAGCTGAAGCGATCGCCAAGGCGACGACGGATCGACACCATCAGTTCGATATCGCCCAGACCGTCCTTGTAACCGATCAGGTTCGGGCAGCGTTCGGCCAGACGCTCCAGCAGCGGCGCGGTCAGGCGGCAGACGTTGCGGTTGTAGACGACCACACCGATGTTCACCGATTTGCACACGGCTTCAACGTGGGCGGCAACGCCGTCCTGGCTGGCTTCGGTCAGATAGTGCGGCAGCAGCAACAGGCCCTTGGCGCCCAGACGCTCGGCTTCCTGAGCGTATTCGATGGCCTGGCGGGTCGAACCACCGACACCGGCGAGGATCGGCACGCTGCTGGCGCAGGTGTCGACGGCAGTCTTGATGATTTCCGAGTATTCGCTGGCAGCCAAGGAGAAGAATTCACCGGTGCCACCGGCGGCGAACAGGGCTGAAGCACCGTACGGGGCCAGCCATTCCAGGCGTTTGATGTAGCCAGCGCGGTTGAAATCGCCCTGGGCATTGAAATCGGTCACCGGGAACGACAGCAGGCCGGCGGAGAGGATGGACTTCAGTTCTTGTGGATTCATTATTCGAACACCCTGGTAGCAACGTTTTTTTGTGAGTGGACCGTTCAGCCTTCGCCGAAGTTGTAGGTCATCGTACAACTTAAAAGATAACCGTCAACTGCATTTCATCGCTGGAGGGCATTTTTTGTCGGACAAGATTTCTTTTTGACGTAGGAGATTTCTCGACTAGGCTCGATTTAACTGTATATGCATACAGTTAAATAGGAACCCACCGACGACATATCAAGGAGAAAGAAATGTCCGGTCAACTAACAAAATGCCTTGAAAAACCCACACCGGTCATCGCCCGTTTCGATGACCTTTTCACCCCCGGCGGCATCGCCTTCAGTGCCGAAAATCCGCATCTGTTGCTGCACATCGCCGACTCGCACAGCGATGTCGAACCCGTGACCGCCCTGACCGCTCAAGCCTTGAAAGGCAAACCGCAGTTACGCTTCGAAGGCGCAGAACACACGGCTATCGGCGACAACACCCGGCTGCGCTTTATTGAAAGCGCCGAGCCGGTGCTCGCGCAAAATGTGCCGCTGCATCTGCCGAACGGGTTGGCGCTGACCTACGGCCAGGTGCTGGCGCTGGGTGGTGATTTCTATGGAATCGTCGACCGTCCGATCAATGAAGGGTCGACTTCGGCCGATCGCCTTCAGCGCTTCACGGCGGCCTTCGACAGCCTCGCCGCGCTGACGGCCTCGAAGACCGAGGCGACGCAAATTCTCGCGATCATGCAAAAAGAGATCGACGCGGTTAAACAGGCGATCAAGGACGGCAAGCAACCCCATGAGGCTTATGACGCTTTGGGAGATACGTTGTCGGAAGAGTGGAACAAGATCACCGGCGGCGGCAGTTTCGTTTCGGCGCTGTTCCCGCTCGGTCGCTACCTGAAACTGGCCGCGAACAACGCCGACCACTTCGGCGAATGGGCTCGCCAAGCCTACATCGCCGGCCACACCGCCGCCCTGCAAACCGCTGCAGCCGCCCACGCCAGTCAGGACGAACTGCGACTGGAACGGGCCTACGCGATGAACGCGTTCGCCGACCACTACCTCACCGACCTTTTTTCTTCCGGGCATTTGCGGGTGCCGCGCAAGGCCATGGCCGCCGCCGTGACACCTAGCGACCTGGGTTCACTCATCACTCGCTTCATGCACGACGAAGACAGCAAGTTTGGCCTCAAGGTGCGTAATGGCCATGGCGAGCAATGGCGGGCGTTCGGCGACAAGCGCTACTTCGACGCCACGGACGCCGACAACCGCAATCAGGTGACTCTCGCGGTGCAGGATTCGGCAGACGAGGTGTATGCCGCGTATTCCAGCGGTAATGTGCCAACCACCTTCAACGCGCTGCAACGGCTGCCGGATCTGACGGCCGTGCTGGATCCGGCCAACAACTTCTCGCCACTGTTCCGCCTTCAAGGCAACAAAGTGCTGCGGCGCAAGGACGTCAACAACCTCAACGACAATGCCACCGTCGACGACTGGTGGGGCTGGAGCACTTACCTGCTGCTCAAGGACTATCACCCAAGCGGCAACACGAATTAAGGAGCGATTCGATGACGATTAAATTGAAACTGGAACTGGCCTCGGGCCAATCGATGAAAGGTGCGCCGCTGCAACTGCTGCGCGACGGCGTGGCCATCGCCCGCACGTCGGTGGATGCTCAGGGCCAGGCGACCTTCGACGTCAGGCCCGGCCCAGGCAAACTCGCGGTCAGGGTGGATCGTTCGATTCTGCCCCGCAGTTGAAATGCCCGGACAAGATTGCCCCGGCGCGCCTCACCGATTCGCCGGGTAAAGTGCGACGACTGCCGCGAAGGATCGCGGCAGATCTTTCAAGGAGAACAAAGCATGACGTTTGCCGCTGCACACCTTCCGCAATTCCCCGACCATGCCAGCGACTCGATCATCCTGCGGCTGTCGACGCTGGATGACGACCTGATCGTTCAGGTACCCGATGGCCAGAACACACCGCCGAACTGGGATGTGTACCCGATCCTCGGCGATGATCCGGAAGAGCCTGAATGGCAGGGTTTGTCGGAGCCGACCGGCGTCTGGGATGACGCACTGGATGACATGGTCGGCCTGACCGGGATTGAACTGAGCATCCCCAGATTCGAACTGGAAAAGTACCTGAACAGTACCGTTGAGCTGCGCTACAAGTTTGCTGATGAGTCCAGTCTGGAGCCGTGTTCGGAGCCGTTGAAACTCTACATCGAAGCCTGATCGTGACGCGCGGCGGAATCAATTACGACCGCTTGTCGCCACTGTCATTTCTGACAGTGGCGCTCCGCCCCTCAAGAACGCTCAACTTACGGAGTAAAAAACGATTGCACTTACCCCTACCAGGAGAGTTTGTCATGCAAAAACTTGCCGCAGCAGAAGCACCTCAGGCGCCGAATGGAGTGCTGGACACCCAGAAACTGAGTGGTGCTTTTCTCCTCGATTTCTTTTATGAAGAGAAAGCAGCAAACCAACAGATCGACATAACAATTGAAGTTAAGCCTGACCGTTTTAGCATCCCTATAGAAAAGCACGCTAGATTTACGACGTTCATAGCCGAAAAGGAACAGTTCTCTCTGGGTTCAAAAAGCCTGTTCGACTATCAATTCAAAAATGGGTCCGCAGTTATCCACTTCATCGCAACAATAAACGGAACTCCACAACAGTCAGACACGTTAGAGCTGTCTATCGTCGACACCATATGACGTTTTCCCGCCCCTTCGGAGTTCAACCCTGCGCCTGCGCCTCTTCATGGGCCTGACGCAGCCGTTCGCGGCTGTTGGTCAGGTGCAGGCGCATGGCCGCGCGGGCGGCATCGGAATCCTGACGGGCGATGGCCTCGTAGATTTCCTCATGCTCGCGGCTCAGGCGATTCATGTAGTGCTGCTGATCGTCATGGGCCAGGCGCGCCGAGTTCAGCCGCGTGCGCGGAATGATGCTGGTGCCCAGGTGGGTCATGATGTCGGTGAAGTAGCGGTTGCCGGTGGACAATTACCTGAACCGTACCGTTGAGCTGCGCTACAAGTTTGCAGACGAGGCCAGTCTTGAGCCTTGCTCGGAACCACTGCTTCTGCACATCGAAAGCTGAATCACCATCAACCACTCGTCGAAACTGTTATTTCTTACAGGTGCGGCCACCAACCAATCCAGCCCTAATACTCTTGGCGTCATCACCCGACGCCAACGGCCAAGAGCCGGAACATACACTTTTCGATTGCAATGACAAAAGGACTTACATCATGACCGCACAACAAAGTGTCGTAGCCGCACCTGACTTGGAAGAGGCAGTTAAAGGAGTCGCTTACATTGAGAAGCTGAGTGATCCAACTCCCGCTTCAGTGTCCCAATACTTTGAAGCAGCAATCGGCGACGTGATCGAGATGCTCGTCAGCACCTCGACCGGAAGCAATTGGAGTTCTAAATACACACTGAGCCAGCCATTATTCCCTGTCACCTTTGACATTCCAAAAAGCACGTTTGCCAATAACCTGGTGTCGGGAGCTACGGCTAATTTGCGCTACACGATTGCTAAAACCGGCAGCCCGGATGTAGTCACCTCCCCGACTTTGACAGTACGCCTCGAACCGTAATCAACCCTCAACCCTGAGCCTGCGCCTCTTCATGGGCCTGACGCAGCCGTTCGCGGCTGTTGGTCAGGTGCAGGCGCATGGCCGCGCGGGCGGCATCGGAATCCTGACGGGCGATGGCGTCGTAGATTTCCTCGTGCTCGCGGCTCAGGCGATTCATGTAGTGCTGCTGATCGTCATGGGCCAGTCGCGCCGAATTCAGCCGCGTGCGCGGAATGATGCTGGTGCCCAGGTGGGTCATGATGTCGGTGAAATAGCGGTTGCCGGTGGACAGCGCGATTTGCAGATGGAACTGGAAGTCCGACGCCACTGCATCGCTGGCGTGGGCCACGCTGTCATTCAGCGCATCAAGGGCCGCGCGCATCGCAGCAAGTTGCTCGGTGCTGCGGCGCTGCGCGGCAAGGCCGGCGGATTCGACTTCGAGGCTGATACGCAATTCGAGAATGGCCAACACGTCACGCAGGGTGACCACGGTGGCCGGGTCGATCCGGAAGCCGCTCGGGCTCGGGGTGTCGAGCACGAAGGTGCCGATGCCATGACGGGTTTCCACCTGCCCCGCCGCCTGCAAACGGGAAATCGCCTCGCGCACCACGGTGCGGCTGACGCCATGGGCTTCCATGATCGCCGACTCGGTGGGCAACTTGTCGCCGCGCTTGAGCAGACCGTCGCGGATCTGCTCGGTCAGCACCGTCACCAGTTCCTGAGCCAGGCTGCGACGCTTGCGGGGGAAGCGCGGGGTGTCGATCGGGTTTTCCATGATCTGCGTTTGTCTCGAAAAATCGGCTTGAGGGGCATCATAGCGCAAGCGGGTTGTACGATCACTTAGTGCATCATCCTGTGAGAGCGAGCTTGCTCGCTCCCACAGGATGATGTGTTATCAGGCCGTGACGGTCTGTTCCACCAAGTGCCCGCCATCGATCCGCACATGCCGTGGATGGAAACGCTTGAGGCTGCTGCGATGGCCGACGCTGACGATGCTCAGGCCCGGCAACTGGTCAATCAACGCCTGATACAGCGTGGCTTCGTCTTCTTCATCCATCGCCGACGTCGCTTCGTCCATGTACAGCCATTGCGGTGCATAGAGCAGCGCGCGGGCGAAGGCCAGACGTTGCTGTTCACCCGGCGAGAGCATGCGCTGCCAGTGATTGGCCTCGTCCAGTCGAGCCACCAGATGCGGCAAACGGCAGGTTTCCAGCACTTGTGCATAACGCTCGGGCGCGTAGGTGTCGCCCGGTTGTGGATAACTCAAGGCGTCGCGCAGGGTGCCGATCGGCAGATACGGTTTCTGTGGCAAGAACAGATAACGCGAAGCCGGCAATCGAATACTGCCGTGCCCGGCCGGCCACAAATGGCCCATCGCCCGCAGCAGCGTGGATTTACCGCTGCCGGAGCGGCCACTGAGCATCACCCGCTCGCCCTGCTCCACGGTCATGTCTGCACTGGTCAGCAGGTGACGACCGTCAGCCAGATCGAGGCCCAGGTTATGAACCTTCAGCTCATCGCCCTGATTCTGCACATCGATGGCCGGTGCGCGTTCTTCGTTGTCGGTCATGGCCTGGCGGAAGCTCAGCAGACGATCACACGTGGCGTGCCATGCGGCGAGATCCGAATACGCGTTGATGAACCAGCTGAAGTTCTCCTGCACGTTGCCGAATGCCGAGTTGATCTGCATCAGCTCACCGAGCTCGATCTTGCCGGTCAGGTAACGCGGGGCCGCGACGATGAACGGGAAGATGATTGCGATCTGGCCGTAACCGGAGGTGAAGAACGTCAGGCGCTTGGACACGCGCATGATGTCCCAGAAGTTGTGCCAAACCAGCCCAAAGCGGTTGCTCAGGCGACGATTCTCGTTCGGCTCGCCGTTGTACAGCGCAATGCTCTCGGCATTCTCACGTACCCGCACCATGGAGAAGCGCAGGTCAGCCTCGAAGCGTTGTTGTTGGTTGTTCAGGCCGATCAGGCGTCGACCGATCAGGTGCGTCAACCAGCTGCCGACCGCCGCATACAGCAGCGCACACCAGAACATGTAGCCGGGAATCTCGATGCCGAACACCTCGATGCTGCCGGACACGCCCCACAGAATGATCGAGAACGACACCAGGCTGACCACCGTGCGGATCAGGCCCAACGCGAGACTCAAGGTGTTGCTGGTGAAGGTGTTGAGGTCTTCGGAAATCCGCTGGTCAGGGTTGTCGGTGTAACCGCCCTGCTCCAGTTGGTAATAGTTTTTGTGCCCGAGCCAGCGCTTGAAATGGTTCTCGGTGAGCCATGCCCGCCAACGGATGGTCAGCATCTGCGTCAGGTACAGGCGATACACGGCGCCGAGGATTGCCACCGCCGCAATGCCGCAGAAATACAGGATCAACTGCCAGAATGCCGCCTCATCCTTCTTTTGCAGGGCGTTATAGAAATCCTTGTACCAACTGTTGATCCACACCGAGATCGCCACGCTGAACAACGTCAGCGCGATCACGGCGATCAGCAACGTCCAGGCCTTGCCCTTCTCTTCGCTGCGCCAGTAAGGCGTGGTCATGGCCCACACCTTGCGAAAAAACTGCCCGCGCACAGTATCGTTGACCGCGGAATATTCAGCGTTCTGATTCATGGAAAAGGCTCGATAAAGAAAAGAACAGACACGCACCGATCATAGATGATCGGTGCGCTTTATCGCGAGGGCTGGCGATGGTCGTTCAGCGCAGGTTCAGCGACGAACCGGGCGCTTCTGCAATTTGCGCTGCAGGGTGCGGCGGTGCATGCCCAGGGCGCGGGCCGTTGCGGAGATGTTGCCTTCGTGCTCGGTCAGCACACGCTGGATGTGCTCCCACTGCAGGCGATCCACCGACATCGGGTTTTCCGGCACCAGGCTGTCGAGGTCGGCGTGTTCGGACAGCAGCGCTGCCAGCACATCGTCGGCGTCGGCCGGTTTGCACAGATAGTTGCAGGCGCCGCGCTTGATCGCTTCGACCGCGGTGGCAATGCTCGAGTAACCGGTGAGGATCACCACGCGCATTTCCGGGTCCAGCTCCAGCAGCTTCGGCAGCAGGACCAGACCGGAGTCGCCGTCCATTTTCAGGTCCAGCGCGGCGTAGTCCGGCAGATCGGCCTGGGCGATGGTCAGGCCTTCTTCGGCTGAACCGGCGGTGCTGACGCGGAAACCACGGCGGGCCATGGCGCGGGCCATCACCCGGGTGAAGGTCGCATCGTCATCGACCAGCAGCAAATGCGGCAGTTCTTCGCCTTCGACTTGGATTTCGTCACTCATGTTGCTCTCCTCGGGCGCCGTGGGGCAGGCGCAGCTCGGTGAGCGTGCCGCCTTCCTCATGACTATAGAGTTTCACTGAGCCGCCGGCGCGTGTCACGCTGGCCTTGCTCAAAAACAGGCCAAGGCCGAAACCTTTGCCCTTGGTGGTAAAAAACGGTTTGCCGATCTGCTCGGCGATGGCCAGCGGCACACCGGCGCCATGGTCGCGGATGCTGATGGTCAGGTCTTCGGCGGTCCAGTCCAGGGTCACCTGAAGGTTTTCCGGGCAGGCGTCGGCGGCGTTGTTCAACAGATTCAACAAGGCCTGGGTCAGATCCGGCGGCGGCGCTACACGCGGCAACGGGCCCTGGCCAAGACGCTGGAAGCGATAACTGGCCTCCGGGCGCATCAGGTGCCAGCGATTGAGCGCCTCGTCGAGCCACTCGGTAACGTCCTGCATCTCCACCGCCATCCGGCGATTGGCCTCGGCGGCGCGCACCAGTTGTTGCAGAGTCTCCTTGCAGAGCTTCACCTGATCCTTCAACACCTTCAGGTCTTCCTGCAGCATTGGATCGGGGTGATCCTGCTGCATTTCGTTGAGCAACACGCTCATGGTCGCCAATGGCGTGCCCAGCTCATGGGCGGCACCGGCAGCCTGAGTCGCGACGGCCAGCAATTGCTGATCGCGCAGGCCTTCTTCCCGGCGGATCGCGCGCAATTCTTCCTGCCGCCGCAGCTCTTCAGCCATCCGCGCGGCGAAAAACGTAATCACCGCTGCTGCAAGAGCGAAGCTCAGCCACATGCCGTAGATCTGCAGGTTCTCCCGGGCCACCGGCAGGGTTTCCAGCGGATAGAAGTGCGTCAGCATCAATGTGTACAAGGCCAGCGCAATACCGGACAGCACCACCGAATACCGCCATGGCAGCGTCACCGCAGCGATGGTCAGCGGCACCAGATAATACGAAACGAACGGGTTGGTCGAACCACCGGAGAAATACAGCAAGGCACTGTGGATAACCAGGTCGCAGGCCAGTTGCAACGCATATTCGAGCTCGGTGACCGGCCACGAAGTGCGCAGGCGCACGGCGGTGAACACACACAGCAGAATCGAACAGCCGAGGGTCATCACCAGTTGCACCCACGGCAACGGCAACAGATCCAGCCAGTAGGCCAGGCCCACGGAGCCGGCCTGCGCGGCGAGCACCAGGGTGCGGATGAAAGTCAGCCGCCAGAGGTTCTGGCGAGTGGCGGAAGTCAGTTGTACGGGGGCGAGCATGAGCTCTCCTGATGAGCGCTCCAGGCGGATCGCACGGAGTATAACCAAGGCGCGGGCTTGAGAGGCGAAAGTGCGGCAAACAACCACACCCAAAAGCAGTTGCAAGTTGCGAGCTTCAAGCTACGAGCAAAAGCTTGCGGCTTGCAGCTTGAATCTCGTCGCTGGCCTTGTCATCTGTATAGAAGTTGTAACTGGGCGAACCGGATCATAAAAGCTAGAGTCTGATGGTTTCACGCAGGCCCCCGAACCATCACCTGCGCCCTCATCAAGGAGCTTTCATGCACACATTTCGCCGCAGCGCCGCCCTTCTCGCCCTGACCGTCGGCAGCGTCGCCAGCCTTCCGGCCCTGGCCGCCGATGAGCTGCACTACAACCAGATTTCCCTGCGCGCCGAAGTCAGCCAGGAAGTGGCCCGCGACCTGATGATCGTGACCCTCTACACCGAAGAACAGAACACCGACCCAGCCAAACTCGCCGCCGACGTCAGCACCACCATGAACAAGGCCCTGGCCCAGGCCAAGCAGGTCAAAGACATCACCCTGCGCCAGGGCAGCCGCAACAGCTACCCGATCTACGACACCAAGGGCCAGAAAATCACCGGCTGGCGCGAACGCGCCGAACTGCGCCTGGAAAGCGCCGACTTCGCCGCCCTGTCCAAACTCACTGGCGAGCTGCTGACCGACCTGAAAATGGGCGGCATGGACTTCGCCATCGCCGACCCGACCCGCAAGGCCAGCGAGGACCAACTGCTGAAAGAAGCCGTCACCGCCTTCAAGGCCCGCGCCCAACTGGCCACCGACGCCCTGGGCGGCAAGGGTTACAAAATCGTCAGCCTGAACCTCAACAGCAACGGCTTCCCACAACCGTACATGCGCGCCCCGATGATGATGAAAGCCGCCGGCATGGACGCAGCACCGGTCACGCCTGAAGTCGAAGCCGGCACCAGCCAGGTCAGCCTGACCGCTGATGGCTCGATTGAAGTGTTGATGCAGTGATTGAATGACGACTGAATGAAAAACCGGCGATCAGTGATGATCGCCGGTTTTTTTATACCTGGGATTTGTGTTGTCAGGTTTGCGGATCAACCCGGTCCAGCGCGCAGTTCACTGCAAGCTCGGCCAGCATGACGATCTGCTGGATACCGAGCGCCGTACTGCGCTGCGGGCCCGAAAGCTCATTGGCGAAATTGCTCGCGATGGTACTGGCCGAGGCCAGGGATTCGCAGGCATTGGCCAGCAGGCTTTCGGTGTCGACGTTGGGTGTGACCATGTACATGGTGCTCGGACGCGGTTTGGAAGGATTGGGGCACAGGTAATAGTCGAGGGCGCGTTTGATGGCTTCGCGGTTGCGGGCGAGGTCTTCGGCGCGCATGGCTTCTTCGAGGGGCGTGGGTGTTTCGAGGGGTGGGTCGGGTACGGGCTTGTTCATGGAGCATTTCCTTATGAATTTGCGCCACTCATTTCCGATCTCACTCGAGAAATGAGGTGGCAACTATGTACGGAGTGAGATTACCGGTAAGGAAACCAACCCGGCCGGACCGAAGTCCGCCCGTACATAGCCGCCATAAAGAACTGCCGACAGCATGAACTGGCGGCGATTATGGGGCGGCTTGCTCTGGTTTCCAAATTCAGTAACCGGGAATCTCACCTCCCGATCGCAGAGTCTTCTGCGACAACCAAAGACTAGGGATCGTGCTTCCGACGGACAACCTGAAAACCTTGTGGGAAGGTTCGGTGAATCCCACACATCTTTAAACATTCGAAAATGGAACGCGGAGCGTCCCGGCTACATTCACACGCGGAGCGTGGGAACGACCAAAAGCTGCCCTCACCCTAGCCCTCTCCCGGAGGGAGAGGGAACTGACCGCGTCGTCTAAATGAAATACGCCGACGTGAGATATCGAAGGTGAATTCAAAATCCGAAAAGCACACAAACCGCTCTAGCTGTTGCCCCACCACCACTCAACAGGATGAGCGTTAGCTCGGCTGCAGCTTTTGATCTTGATCCACGGGCGACGTCGGAAGGCTGAGTGGAGGGATTTATCCGGGGGTGGGAGCGCAGCGACCGTTTGGCGAAGCCAAACACATCGAGAGGAGGTGCAGCGAAGCAAACCGTAGGCGATGCCCCCCGGATGAATCCCGGAGCGAAGGAACCCCGAGCCTTAGCGAGGGGCCGAACGCAGGAGCAAGCGTTTTTGGTTACTTTTTAGGCGTTTGTAAAAAGTGACCCGCCGTAAGGGCGGAACCATAAGAAGCCGTTACCGCAGCATCGGATATGCACACAATCACCCCAGATATACCGAGATAGACACCTCACCTAGAAAAACGATATTTCCGCGCCCACCGAAACCCCGGCTACCCTCCTCCCCACAACTACCTCCAGTGCACCCGGGGACTCCATGGATCGATTCACCTTCAAACCACTTCTAATAACCCTGGCCCTGACCGCCATAACCCCAATCGCCAACGCCGCAACAACCCTCGTCTACTGCTCAGAAGCCAGCCCCGCCGGCTTCGACCCCAGCCAATACACCAGCGGCACCGACTTCGACGCCTCCGCCGAAACAGTCTTCAACCGCCTAACCCAATTCAAACGCGGCGGCACCGAAATCGAACCCGGCCTGGCGACCAATTGGGACGTAAGCCCGGACGGCCTCCAATACACCTTCCACCTGCGCCAAAACGTAAAATTCCACACCACCGACTACTTCACCCCCACCCGCACCTTCAACGCCGACGACGTCCTGTTCACCTTCCAGCGCCTGCTCGATCCGGAGAACGCCTTCCGCAAGGCCTACCCCGCCGAATCCCCGTACTTCACCGACATGGGCCTGAACACCACGATCAAATCCGTGGAAAAGCTCGACGAAAACACCGTGCGCTTCAACCTGAACAACGTCGACGCCGCCTTCGTGCAAAACCTCGCCATGAGCTTCGCCTCGGTGCAATCGGCCGAATACGCCGCCCAACTGTTGAAGGAAGGCCACGCCGCCGACCTCAACCAGAAACCGGTCGGCACCGGCCCGTTCGTGTTCAAGCGCTACCAGAAGGACGCGCAGATCCGCTACGCAGCGAACAGGGACTACTGGAAACCCGAGGACGTGAAGCTCGATAACCTGGTGTTCTCGATCACCCCGGACGCCGCCGTTCGCCTGCAAAAGCTCAAGACCGGCGAATGCCAGGTCAGCGGCTACCCGCGCCCGGCCGACATCGAAGTGATGGAAAAAGACCCGAACCTGCGGGTGTTGAAGCAGGCCGGTTTCAACCTCGGCTTCCTCGCCTACAACACCACCCACCCGCCGCTGGATCAGCTCAAAGTGCGCCAGGCGCTGGACATGGCCATCGACAAACCGGCAATCATCAAAGCGGTTTACCAGAGTGCCGGGCAGCTCGCGCAAAACGCCTTGCCGCCAGCGCAATGGTCATTCGATCCGAACATAAAAGACGCGCCGCACGACCCGGTAAAAGCCAAGGCGCTACTCAAGGAAGCCGGGGTTGCACCCGGTACAACCATCAACCTCTGGGCCATGACCGTGCAACGCGCCTCGAACCCGAATGCGCGGATGTCGGCCCAGATGATCCAGCAGGATTGGGAGAAGATCGGCATCAAGGCCAACATCGTCAGCTATGAATGGGGCGAATACATCAAACGCGCCAAGAACGGCGAACACGACGCGATGATTTACGGCTGGACTGGTGACAACGGCGACCCGGACAACTGGCTTGGCGTGCTTTACAGCTGCGCGGCGGTGAAGGGCAGCAACTACGCCAAATGGTGCGACCCGGCCTACGACAAGCTGGTGCAGCAGGCCAAGGTGTCCACCGATAAATCGCAGCGGGTAAAACTGTATCAACAGGCGCAACTGATCCTTAAACAGCAGGTACCGATCACGCCGATCGCCAACTCCACGGTGTTCCAGCCGCTGCGCAAGGAAGTCACTGACTTCAAGATCAGCCCGTTCGGTCTAACCCCCTTCTATGGCGTGGGTATAAATAAGTAACACCCGGCCCCAATCCGGCGCGCACAACGTGACCAACGCACCGTTTTGGGGCTTCGTTTGCACCGTAAAAACCGTCCGCAAACGGTCAAATGCGTCAGAAGTTATACGGATGCGACATTAAGGTACGTTCGTGCCACGCTTTGACGCCGCCGAGCGCTCTGGATCTTGCATTGGGTATGGGCCCTGCATAAGTATCCGCAGGCACGACTCACGAGGTCGTACCTCACAACTAAAAAATGACAACAAATCATGAGGCCAACATGCTTAAACACGCGGTCATTCCGTTTTTAGTCGGCGCAGGCTTGTTAGCCTCCGCACCTTTCGCCACCGCTGCGACTAACCTGGTGTTCTGCTCCGAAGGCAGCCCGGCCGGTTTCGATCCAGGCCAATACACCACCGGAACCGACTTCGACGCCTCAGCCGAAACCATGTTCAACCGTCTGACCCAGTTCGAGCGTGGCGGTACCGCCGTGATTCCTGGTCTGGCGACCAAGTGGGACATTTCTGATGACGGCCTGACTTACACCTTCCACCTGCGTGAAGGCGTCAAGTTCCACACCACCCCGTATTTCAAGCCGACTCGTGAGTTCAACGCCGACGACGTGCTGTTCACCTTCAATCGCATGATTAACAAGGATGACCCGTTCCGTAAGGCGTACCCGACCGAATTCCCGTACTTCACCGACATGGGGATGGACACCAACATCACCAAGATCGATAAAGTCGACGACCACACCGTCAAGTTCACTCTGAAAGAAGTCGACGCCGCGTTCATCCAGAACATGGCCATGAGCTTCGCGTCGATCCAGTCCGCCGAGTACGCAGCCCAGCTGCTGAAAGAAGGCAAGGCTGCCGACATCAACCAGAAGCCGATCGGCACTGGTCCGTTCGTGTTCAAGAGCTACCAGAAAGACTCCAACATCCGCTACACCGGGAACAAGGACTACTGGAAGCCTGAAGACGTGAAGATCGACAACCTGATCTTCGCCATCACCACCGACCCGTCGGTACGTATCCAGAAGCTGAAAAAGAACGAGTGCCAGGTCACCCTGTTCCCTCGTCCGGCCGACCTCGCGGCACTGAAAGCCGATCCTGCGCTGAAGATGCCTGACCAGGCTGGCTTCAACCTGGGCTACATCGCCTACAACGTGATGGACAAGGTCAAGGGCAGCAACGAGCCGAACCCGCTGGCTGACCTGCGCGTGCGTCAGGCACTTGACATGTCGGTGAACAAGCCACAGATCATCGACTCGGTTTACCAGGGTGCGGGCCAACTGGCCGTCAACGCCATGCCGCCGACCCAGTGGTCCTACGACACCACCATCAAGGACGCCAAGTACGATCCTGAGAAAGCCAAACAGCTGCTCAAGGAAGCCGGCGTCAAGGAAGGTACCGAGATCGTCCTGTGGGCGATGCCGGTTCAGCGTCCGTACAACCCGAATGCCAAACTGATGGCCGAAATGCTCCAGTCCGACTGGAAGAAAATCGGTCTGAACGTGAAGATTCAGAGCTACGAGTGGGGCGAGTACATCAAGCGTTCCAAAGGTGGCGAGAACCAGGGCATGCTGATTGGCTGGAGCGGTGACAATGGTGATCCGGACAACTGGCTCAACGTGTTGTTTGGTTGCGACTCCCTGAGTGGCAACAACTTCTCCAAATGGTGCGACAAGAAATTCGACGGCCTCGTGAAAGAAGCCAAGCGCACCACTGACCAGGCCAAGCGCACCGAACTCTACAAAGAGGCGCAGCACGTCCTCAAAGATGCAGTCCCTATGACACCTATCGCTCACTCGACGGTGTATCAACCCATGCGCGCCAACGTGCAGGACTTCAAGATCAGCCCATTCGGCTTGAACTCCTTCTACGGCGTCAGCGTCAGCAAATAAAAGAAGCAGCGGCGACGTTTTCAGCGTCGCCGCTGTTTTTTTTGCCGAGAAGTCAGGAATTTGCCTACAACCTTTTCCGCCCCGTCTTACTGGGTTGGTTCAGGACGTGTTGCCTTTTCCTACGAGTCTTTAGGACTCAGCGCATTTACTGCCAGACCCACGGCCCCTACCGTCGGGTTCTGACCAGTGACTGCGTGGGCTATCGGTTTTGCTGCCGTATTGGTTTGAGCTCAATGCCGCCACCACATCCCTGGACGGGATCGCGGCGCATTGAAAAACACTAAAAAAAGAGGGAGCGTCATGCGCCATACCTTGGTTTTTTCCGCATTGCTGGGCGCCGGCCTGTTGGCCGCCACGTCCGCCAGTGACGCCGCCAGCAACAGTCTGGTGTTCTGCTCCGAAGGCAGTCCGGCCGGTTTCGATACCGCGCAGTACACGACAGCGACCGATAACGACGCCGCCGAACCGCTGTACAACCGACTGGCCGAGTTCGAAAAAGGCGCGACCAATGTCGTACCGGGCCTGGCAACCAGCTGGGATATTTCCGAGGATGGTCTCAAGTACACCTTTCACCTGCGTGAAGGTGTGAAGTTTCATACAACGCCATACTTCAAACCTACACGCGATCTAAACGCCGACGACGTGCTGTTCACGTTTAACCGCATGCTCGATCCGCAACAGCCATTCCGTAAGGCTTATCCGACCGAGTTCCCGTATTTCAACGGGATGAGCCTCAACAAGAACATCGCCAAGGTCGAAAAGACCGGGCCGCTGACCGTGCAGTTCACGCTCAACAGCGTCGACGCCGCGTTCATCCAGAACATCGCCATGAGCTTCGCCGCCATCCTGTCTGCCGAATACGCCGACAAGCTGCTGGCCGAGGGCAAGCCGAGCGACATCAACCAGAAGCCGATCGGCACTGGGCCGTTCGTGTTCAAGAGCTACCAGAAAGACTCGAACATCCGCTACACCGGCAACCCGCATTACTGGGATCAGAGCCGGGTGAAGCTGAAGAACCTGATTTTCGCGATCAATACCGACGCTTCGGTACGTGTGCAGAAGCTCAAGGCCGGTGAATGTCAGGTCACCCTGCACCCGCGTCCGGCCGATGTGCCGGCACTGAAGAACGACCCGAAACTGCAATTGATCGAGAAACCAGGCTTCAACCTCGGCTATATCGCCTACAACGTGCGCCACAAGCCGTTCGACCAGCTCGAAGTGCGTCAGGCGCTGGATATGGCGGTGAATAAACAGGGGATTCTCAACGCTGTTTATCAAGGCGCCGGCCAACTGGCCGTCAACGCCATGCCGCCGACCCAATGGTCCTACGACGACACCATCAAGGACGCCGCCTACAACCCGGAAAAAGCCAAAGAGCTGCTCAAGGCTGCCGGCGTCAAGGAAGGCACCGAGATCACCCTGTGGGCGATGCCGGTACAACGTCCGTACAACCCGAACGCCAAACTGATGGCCGAGATGCTCCAGGCCGACTGGGCCAAGATCGGTCTGAAAGTGAAAATCGTCAGCTACGAATGGGGCGAGTACATCAAGCGCACCAAGAATGGCGAGCACGACATCAGCCTGATCGGCTGGACCGGTGACAACGGGGATCCGGACAACTGGCTCGGCACGCTCTACAGCTGCGACGCCATCGGCGGCAACAACTACTCCATGTGGTGCGATCCGGCTTACGACAAGCTGATCAAACAGGCGAAGGTCGTCACCGACCGCGACCAGCGCACCGTGCTCTACAAACAGGCCCAGCAACTGCTCAAGCAGCAAGTGCCGATCACGCCTGTCGCTCACTCGACGGTCAACCAGCCACTGAGCACCAAAGTCGAAGGGTTCAAGGTGAGCCCGTTCGGTCGCAACGTTTTTTCGGGTGTCAGCATCGATTAAACAAAAAACCGATTAGCCGCAATGCTGAGGGGGCCGTCTACCCCCTCACGCAAGCGCTTTGCCGAAACTCGCCTATCAGGCCTTTTGCAAACGTTTGCGATGTGTGAATGAGTTCTAAACCAATAACCGGCCAACCCAAAAAAGCCGGCATAAAAAGAAAGTAAAGGAGCTTCACCCATGAAACTGAGCAGCACCGCGATACTGGCCCTGGCCATCAGCAGCATCACCGCCACGGCGTACGCAGAACCTGCAAGTCAGGAGTTCGTCCCTACCACATTGGCCGGCAGCAGCGCCCAAAGCGAGGCCAAAGGCTTTATCGATGGACAAAGCCTGGGCGGCACAACGCGTAACTGGTATGCCAACGAACTGCGTCGTCGTGACGACAGTTTCAGTTACGTGAAAAACAGCGACAAAGACACCTCGCCAGTGGTCAGAACAAAGACCCCGCGTCGTATCAACTGGGTTCAGGGCACCATCGTCAACTACACCTCGGGCTTCACCCAGGGCACCGTGGGCGTCAGCACTGAAGTGGCCGCTTACAACGCCATCGTGCTGGATCGCGACCGCAAGGACATCGCCGGTGGCTCCAACCGCACCCTGGCTCACTCCGACGGAGATGCGGTCGACCAGTGGAGCAAACTGGGTCTGGCCAACGTCAAGTTCCGCGTGTCGAACACCACGTTGACCGCCGGTCGTCAGAACTTCAGCACGCCGATTGTCGATGTTATCGGCAACCGTCCGCTGCCTTCGAGCTTTGAAGGGATCAGTCTGCATAGCGAGGAGTTGAACAACCTGTCGTTCGACCTCGCCGGTTTCGACCGCGTCTCGCCACGTACCGAGCAGAGCCTGTCGAAATTCCGTTCCGAATACGGCGCCAACGGCGAAGAAACCGACAAGGTCTACACCGCGGGCGTGAACTATCAGCCGCTCAAAAGCCTGAAAACCAGCCTGTACGTCGCCAACGTCGAAGACTTCTGGAATCAGTACTACTTCGGCGGTACCCACGAACTGGGTGACAGCCAGGTCCTGAGCCTGACCACCGGTCTGAACTACTACAAGACCGTCGACGAAGGCAAAAAACTGATGGGCAACATCGACAACGATACCTACTCGTTGTCCCTCGGCCTGACTCACCAGGCCCACAGCCTGACCTTCTCGTACCAGCAAGTGAACGGTAACGAGTACTTCGACTACCTGCATGAAACCAACGGCATCTACCTGGCCAACTCCCTGCTGTCGGACTTCAACGGCCCGAACGAGAAATCCTTCCAGATCGCCTACGGCATCAACATGGCCGAATACGGCGTACCAGGCCTGAAGTTCAACATCTATCAGGCTCGCGGCTGGGGCATTGACGGTACTCACTACCGTGGCACGGCTTACACCATTCCAGATGACAAGCGCGGCGACCTGAGCCTGATGGACGGCGAATCGCACTACGAATACGGCATCGGTGCTTCCTACGCCGTGCAGAGCGGCCCGCTCAAGGCCACTGCGATTCGCGCGACGTACACCACTCACCGCGCCAGCGAACACCAGGCTGACGGCAACATCAACGAGTTCCGTCTCGTGACCACCATTCCATTCAACATCCTGTAAAAACCGCCAGCCGACGGCTGACTCAGTGACGAGTCGGCCGTTCGGCTTTTTGTCTTCAACCGATTGCAGAGGGTTCTTGATGAAAATGCTTCCCCTACGTGCGGCCATCGCGGCTGCGTTGCTGAGTGTCGCTATCGGCGTCTCGGCCAAACCCTTGGTGGTCTGCACCGAAGCCAGTCCGGAAGGCTTCGATATGGTCCAGTACACGACTGCAGTCACTGCCGACGCGGTGGCCGAAACCATCTTCAACCGTCTGGCGGACTTCAAGCCCGGCACCACCGAAGTGATTCCGGCGCTGGCCGAGTCCTGGGACATCAGCGAAGACGGCCTGACCTACACGTTCCACCTGCGCAAAGGCGTCAAGTTTCACACCACCGAATATTTCAAGCCGACCCGCGACATGAACGCCGACGACGTGGTCTGGAGTTTCCAGCGTCAGCTGGACCCGAATCACCCGTGGCACAAGCTGTCGAGCGTGGGCTTTCCGTACTTTGAAAGCATGGGCTTCAAGGAACTGCTGAAAGGCGTTGAGAAAGTCGACGACAACACCGTCAAGTTCACCCTGACCCGTCGCGAAGCGCCGTTCCTGGCCGACATCGCCATGGCGTTCTCCTCGATCTATTCGGCCGAATACGCCGACCAGTTGCTCAAGGCCAACAAGACCGGCGACCTGAACAGCAAACCGGTCGGCACCGGCCCGTTCATCTTCCAGCGTTACGCCAAGGACGCCCAGGTACGCTTCAAGGCCAACCCGGACTACTTCCGCGGCAAGGCGCCGGCTGACGCGCTGATCCTGGCGATTGCCACCGACAACAACGTGCGTTTGCAGAAGCTCAAGGCCAATGAGTGCCAGATCGCGCTGTATCCGAAACCGGATGACATCCCGAGCATCAAGAAAGACAGCAACCTGAAAGTCGATGAAATGGACGCGATGACCGTCTCGTACATCGCCATGAACACCCAGCACAAGTACATCAGCGACGTGCGGGTGCGCAAAGCGATCGACATCGCCTTCGACAAGGAAGCCTACGTCAACGCCCTGTTCGGCAAAGGCAACGCCAGCGTGGCGGTCAACCCGTACCCGCCGACCCTGCTGGGCTACAACCACGAGCTGAAAAACCCGCCACGAGACCTCGACAAGGCCCGCGCCCTGCTCAAGGAAGCCGGTGTACCGGAAGGCACCACGTTCACTCTGTTCACCCGCAACGGCGGCGGCCCGACCAACCCGAACCCGATGCTCGGCGCGCAGATGATGCAGGCTGACCTGGCGAAAGTCGGGATCAAGATCGACATCCGCGTGATGGAATGGGGCGAGATGCTCAAACGCGCCAAGGCCGGCGAGCACGACATGGTTTCAGCCGGATGGGCGGGCGACAACGGCGACCCGGATAACTTCCTGACGCCTATGCTCAGTTGCGAAGCCGCCAAGAACGGCGAAAACTACGCTCGCTGGTGCAACGAGAAATTCCAGGCCCTGCTCGACGAAGCACGGGCTAAAGTAGATCCGGCCGAACGCGCCAAGCTGTATGAAGAGGCGCAAGTCATCTTCAATCAGGACCAACCGTGGATCAGCATGGCCCACACCCGCATGTTCACCGCAATGCGCAACAACGTAGAGGGTTATCACATCAGCCCTCTGACAACCAATAACTTCGCCACCACCCAGGTGAAGTAGATAAGAAAACTCCCGGTTTCCCTGACCCCAGGGAAACCGGGCACGCCTAACCGGCTGATGAGGTACCACACACGATGTTTAGTTTTATTGCCCGCCGACTGGGGTTGTTGATCCCCACGTTTTTCGGCATCACCTTGCTGACTTTCGCGTTGATTCGCATGATTCCCGGCGACCCCGTGGAAGTGATGATGGGCGAACGTCGGGTCGACCCCGAAATGCACGCTCAGGCAATGGAACGCCTCGGTCTGAACAAACCGCTGTACGCCCAGTACCTGGACTACATCGGCAAACTGGCCCACGGCGATCTCGGCGAATCCCTGCGCACCCGTGAGAGCGTATGGACCGAGTTCACCTCCCTCTTCCCGGCGACCCTGGAACTGTCCATGGCCGCCCTGCTGTTCGCCGGCATCCTGGGCCTCCTGGCCGGGGTGATCGCGGCCCTCAAGCGAGGATCCCTGTTCGACCACGGGGTGATGGGCATCTCCCTCGCGGGTTATTCGATGCCGATTTTCTGGTGGGGTCTGATCCTCATCATGTTCTTCTCGGTGAGCCTGGGCTGGACCCCGGTGTCCGGGCGGATCGACCTGCTTTACGACATCGAGCCGCGCACCGGTTTCATGCTGATCGACACCCTGCTGGCCGATGACATGGGCGCCTTCCTCGATGCCCTGCACCACCTGATCCTGCCGGCCATCGTGCTGGGTACCATTCCGCTGGCGGTGATCGCGCGGATGACCCGTTCGTCGATGCTCGAAGTACTGCGTGAAGACTACATCCGCACCGCCAAGGCCAAAGGCCTGTCGCCGTCGCGCGTGGTGTTCGTGCACGGCCTGCGCAACGCGCTGATCCCGGTACTGACCGTGGTCGGCCTGCAAGTCGGCACCCTGCTGGCCGGTGCGGTCCTGACCGAAACCATCTTCTCCTGGCCCGGCATCGGTAAATGGCTGATCGAAGCCATCGGCGCCCGGGACTACCCGGTTGTGCAAAACGGCATCCTGTTAATCGCCTGCCTGGTGATTCTGGTCAACTTCGTGGTGGACATCCTCTACGGCTTTGCCAACCCACGCATCCGTCATCAGCGCTGAGGTCAATACCCATGAGCACTCCAACTTCCTCAGTAGTCACCGCCGCCACCGCCGTGGATCAAAGTCTGCTGTACCCGTCCCCGTACAAAGAGTTCTGGCAGGCCTTCGCCAAGAACAAGGGCGCCGTCGCCGGCCTGCTGTTCATGCTGCTGGTGATTTTCTGCGCGATCTTCGCGCCGTGGGTCGCCCCGCATAACCCGAGCGAGCAATACCGCGACTTCCTGCTGACGCCGCCGGCGTGGCTCGAAGGCGGGCAGATGCAGTTCCTGCTCGGCACCGATGAACTGGGTCGCGACCTGCTGTCGCGTCTGATCCAGGGTTCGCGCCTGTCGCTGCTGATCGGTCTGTCGTCGGTGGTGATGTCGCTGATCCCGGGGATCCTGCTGGGTCTGTTCGCCGGTTTCTTCCCGAAAGTGGTCGGCCCGACCATCATGCGTCTGATGGACATCATGCTGGCCCTGCCGTCGCTGCTGCTGGCCGTGGCGATCGTCGCCATCCTCGGCCCAGGCCTGATCAACACCGTGATCGCGATTGCCGTGGTGTCCTTGCCGTCCTACGTGCGTCTGACCCGTGCCGCCGTGATGGGTGAGCTGAACCGCGACTACGTGACCGCCGCGCGCCTGGCCGGTGCCGGTCTGCCACGCCTGATGTTCATCACCGTGCTGCCGAACTGCATGGCACCGCTGATCGTTCAGGCGACTTTGAGCTTCTCCTCGGCGATCCTCGATGCCGCCGCCCTGGGCTTCCTCGGCCTCGGCGTTCAGCCGCCAACCCCTGAGTGGGGCACCATGCTGGCTTCGGCCCGCGACTACATCGAACGCGCCTGGTGGGTGGTGAGTCTGCCTGGTTTGACCATTTTGCTCAGCGTGCTGGCAATCAACTTGATGGGCGACGGCCTGCGCGATGCGCTGGACCCGAAACTCAAGAACGCCGCCTGAGGAGATTCCCATGTCACTGTTAGAAATCAAGAATCTCAATGTTCGCTTCGGCGACAAGAACGCCACCCCGGTCGTCGACGGCCTCGACCTGAAAGTCGACAAGGGCGAAGTCCTGGCGATCGTGGGCGAGTCGGGTTCCGGCAAGTCCGTGACCATGATGGCGCTGATGGGCCTGATCGAGCACCCGGGGATCGTCACCGCCGACTCGCTGAGCTTCGACGGCAAGAACATGCTCAAGCTGAACAATCGTCAGCGTCGGCAGATCGTCGGCAAAGACCTGGCGATGGTGTTTCAGGACCCGATGACCGCGCTGAACCCGAGCTACACCGTCGGTTTCCAGATCGAAGAAGTGCTGCGCCTGCACCTGAAAATGTCCGGCAAGCAAGCGCGCAAGCGTGCGATCGAGCTGCTGGAAAAAGTTGAAATCCCGGGCGCCGCCAGCCGTATGGATGCCTACCCGCACCAACTGTCCGGCGGGATGAGCCAGCGTGTGGCGATTGCCATGGCGATTGCCGGCGAGCCGAAACTGCTGATCGCGGACGAGCCGACCACCGCACTCGACGTGACGATTCAGGCACAGATCATGGATCTGCTGCTGGCGTTGCAGAAAGAACAGAACATGGGCCTGGTGCTGATCACCCACGACCTCGCCGTGGTGGCCGAAACCGCCCAGCGCGTGTGCGTGATGTACGCCGGTCAAGCCGTTGAAGTCGGACAGGTGCCGCAACTGTTCGACATCCCCGCCCACCCGTACAGCGAAGCGCTGCTCAAGGCGATTCCGGAACACAGCCAGGGTGCCGAGCGTCTGGCCACCCTGCCGGGCATCGTTCCCGGCCGTTACGACCGCCCGCAAGGCTGCCTGCTGTCGCCGCGCTGCCCGTACGTGCAGGACAGCTGCCGCGCGCAGCGTCCGACCCTTGACCCGAAAAGCCACAGCCTCGCCCGCTGCTTCTATCCGTTGAACCAGGAGGTGGCGTAATGGCCGTCGTACTTACCGCCCGCGACCTGACCCGTCACTACGAAGTCTCCCGTGGCCTGTTCAAGGGCCACGCCACCGTGCGCGCCCTCAACGGCGTGTCGTTCGAGCTGGAAGCCGGCAAGACCCTCGCCGTCGTCGGTGAATCGGGCTGCGGCAAATCCACCCTCGCCCGCGCCCTGACCCTGATCGAGGAGCCGTCATCCGGCTCGCTGAAAATCGCCGGGCAGGAAGTGGCCGGCGCCGACAAGGCCCAGCGCAAGCAACTGCGCAAAGACGTGCAGATGGTGTTCCAGAGCCCGTACGCATCGTTGAACCCACGGCAGAAAATCGGTGATCAGCTGGCCGAGCCGCTGTTGATCAACACCAACCTGTCAGCTGCCGAGCGTCGCGAGAAAGTCCAGGCGATGATGAAGCAGGTCGGCTTGCGTCCCGAGCACTACCAGCGTTATCCGCACATGTTCTCCGGCGGTCAGCGTCAGCGTATCGCGCTGGCCCGCGCCATGATGCTGCAACCGAAAGTGCTGGTGGCGGACGAACCGACCTCGGCGCTGGACGTGTCGATCCAGGCGCAGGTGCTGAACCTGTTCATGGACATGCAGCAGGAGTTCAACACCGGCTACGTGTTCATCTCGCACAACCTGGCGGTGGTGCAGCACGTGGCCGATGACGTGATGGTGATGTACCTCGGTCGCCCGGTGGAAATCGGTCCGAAACACGACATCTATGCCCGTCCTCTGCACCCGTACACCCAGGCGCTGTTGTCGGCGACCCCGACCATCCACCCGGATCCGGACAAGCCGAAAATCAAGATCGTCGGCGAGCTGCCCAACCCGCTGAACCCGCCGCCTGGCTGCGCGTTCCACAAGCGCTGCCCGTACGCCACCGCGCGTTGCAGCAGCGAAGAGCCGGTCCTGCGCCAGCTCGACACGCGTCAGGTTGCATGCCACTACGCCGAGCAGTTCCTCGACGGCGCGGCATGAAAAAACCCGCCCCGTTTCCCGGGGCGGGTTGTTGATGAGTTGACCAAACCCCTTCTGCCCCGATTGCGCATCGATCGGGAAAGAAGGGGTTTTCTTTTGCGCGGAATCTACGTCTGGCTGTCGCCTTCGTCCGCATCGTCGGAGTCCGGCTCATCGGTGGTCGAATCGTCATCGTCGGCGCTGCCACCCTGGCCCTGATCGCCGGGCTCGGATTCGGACTTGGCCAGCATCAGCGCGCTGTGCCCCACCTGCCCGCTGGAGGCCTGGGTCTCGTGATCCTCGCACTCGGCCCAGGCCGTCGCGGTGCCGAGGGACAGCATCACCATCACTTTCAACAGCAGCAAAACCCGTAGCAACCTGTTTTTCATAGCCGAGTCCATCCTGTTCCAGGTGAGAAATTCATGCTGACCTGACGCTGATTGAAATCTAGTTCCGATCCGCCGGGTTCACCAGATAGGACGCTAACCAATGCCCGGAAATGCCATGCGTGTACAGACCGCTTTCGAATAACGTCCATAACCGGATCGGCTAAGCGAGGTCGCCTCTTTCGAACGATTGATGGGCAGCCAATAAAAAGCCCCCGAGGCTTACGCAACGGGGGCTTTGGGGGGGAACAGCTCAGCGCTTAGTGATGCTCGCGCGTCGCACGGAATTTCACGTCCGGCCAGCGCTCTTCCATCAGGGCCAGGTTGACGCGGGTCGGCGCGAGGTAGGTCAGGTGACCGCCGCCGTCCAGTGCCAGGTTTTCCACGGCCTTGTTGGAGAATTCTTCGAGCTTCTTCTTGTCGCTGCATTCGATCCAGCGCGCGGAGTACACGGTGATCGGCTCGTAGGAGCACTCGACCTTGTATTCCTCTTTCAGACGGCTGGCGACCACATCGAACTGCAGCACACCGACGGCGCCGAGGATGATGTCGTTGCTGCGTTCCGGGAAGAACACCTGGGTCGCGCCTTCTTCGGCCAGCTGTTGCAGGCCCTGGCGCAGTTGCTTGGATTTCAGCGGATCGCGCAGGCGTACGCGGCGGAACAGTTCCGGGGCGAAGTGCGGGATACCGGTGAAGCCCAGGGTTTCGCCTTCGCTGAAGGTGTCGCCGATCTGGATCGTGCCGTGGTTGTGCAGACCGATGATGTCGCCGGCGTACGCCTCTTCCAGCTGTTCACGCTCGGAGGAGAAGAACGTCAGGGCGTCGCCGATGCGCACGTCCTTGCCGGTACGTACGTGGCGCATCTTCATGCCTTTCTCGTACTTGCCGGAGCAGATACGCATGAACGCAATGCGGTCGCGGTGTTTCGGGTCCATGTTCGCCTGGATCTTGAAGATGAAGCCCGAGAACTTCTCTTCCACCGGCTCCACCGTGCGCTCGTTGGCTACGCGCGGCAGCGGGCGCGGGGCCCAGTCGACTACAGCGTCGAGCACGTGGTCGACACCAAAGTTGCCCAATGCAGTACCGAAGAACACCGGGGTCAGTTGACCGTCGAGGAATTCCTGCTGATTGAACTCGTGGCAAGCGCCCTGCACCAGTTCCAGCTGTTCGAGGAAACGCTCGTACTCATCGCCCAGGTGTGCGCGGGCTTCGTCGGAATCGAGCTTCTCGATGATCTTGGTTTCGGTGCGTTCGTGACCGTGACCGGCGGTGTAGACAATGATGTAGTCGTCCGCCAGGTGGTACACGCCCTTGAAGTCGCGGTAGCAACCGATCGGCCAGGTGATCGGCGCAGCCTTGATCTTCAGGACGGCTTCGATCTCGTCGAGCAGTTCGATCGGGTCGCGGATATCACGGTCGAGTTTGTTGATGAAGCTGACGATCGGCGTGTCACGCAGACGGCAGACGTCCATCAGCGCGATGGTACGTGGCTCAACACCTTTACCGCCGTCGAGAACCATCAGGGCCGAGTCCACCGCAGTCAGAGTGCGGTAGGTGTCTTCGGAGAAGTCTTCGTGGCCCGGGGTGTCGAGCAGGTTGATCATGTGTTCGCGATACGGGAACTGCATGACCGACGTAGTAATCGAGATGCCCCGCTGCTTTTCCATCTCCATCCAGTCGGATGTCGCGTGGCGGTCGGATTTACGGGATTTCACCGTACCGGCCACAGCAATCGCCTTGCCCATCAGCAAGAGCTTTTCGGTGATGGTGGTTTTACCGGCATCGGGGTGGGAAATAATGGCGAAAGTGCGGCGTTTCGCGACTTCGGCGGCCTGTCTGGTCATGGGAAATCGCCTGGCGGTGATTCAAAAAAGGGCGGCGATTATAGCCCAACTCGATTCAATAACCGAACCGTTGAGCACATTAAGGGTGGCCAAATGCTGCCTCAGATGGGAACCTTTTAAAGCACGGAGACGTCCATCCCCTGTAACGACATTTCGTCAGGGGCTGAAAAATCAGCAAGTTAGCCTGACGAGGCTGCGCTCATGGCTGGCTTTCAGACCGCTTTTGCCGGGCTGAAAAAAAGCTGCTTCTCGCGAACGACTCTCCCGGCAGCCAAGGCTTGGCATGCCACACGGGACTGCGTTCGCCGACTAAAAAAAGGAGTCCGCCTGTGGCTATCCGCTATGGCAAAGGGCTGATGGGAGGTGCGGTGGTGATCGCGCTCCTGGCCCTGCTGGTCCACTGGATCGGCATCAACACGATCGAACACTACCGCGACGATTTGTTGTTTTACCTGCAAGCTCATCTGATTCTCGTCCTCGCTTCAATGCTGGCCGCCCTGGTCGTGGGCATTCCCGCCGGCATCTTCCTGAGCCGCCCGACCATGGTCGGCCGCGCCGAACGCTTCATGCAGATCTTCAACATCGGCAACACCGTGCCGCCGCTGGCCGTGCTGGCGATTGCCCTGGGGATTCTCGGCATCGGCAGCGGCCCGGCGATCTTCGCTTTGTTCCTCGCCTCACTGTTGCCGATTGTGCGCAACACCTATGAAGGCCTGAAAAACGTTCAGGGTTCGCTGAAAGAAGCCGCAGTCGGGATCGGCATGACGCCGCGTCAGGTGCTGTGGAAAGTCGAATTGCCCAACGCCGTGCCGATCATCGTCGGCGGTGTGCGGGTCGCGCTGGCGATCAACGTCGGTACGGCGCCGCTGGCCTTCCTGATCGGCGCCAACAGCCTCGGCAGCCTGATCTTCCCCGGCATCGCCCTGAACAATCAGCCGCAACTGCTGCTCGGCGCCGCGTGCACTGCGCTGCTGGCCCTGCTGCTCGATGGCGTGGTCACCCTCGCCAGCCGTCTCTGGCTGGAACGCGGTTTGCGCCCGTCTTGAGGCTTTGCGAAGGAATATTTATGAAAAGACTTAGTTTGATTCTGGGCTGCGTGCTGCTCTTCGCAGGCATCGCCCAAGCCGCTGACAAACCGGTGATTCGCCTTGGCGCCCGGGTATTCACCGAGCAGACCCTGCTCGCGGAAATCACCGCGCAATACCTGCGCAGCAAAGGCTACGACGCGCAGATCACCGGTGGCCTGGGCAGTAACCTGGCCCGCAGCGCCCACGAAACCGGGCAACTGGACATGCTCTGGGAATACACCGGTGTGTCGCTGGTGGCCTACAACCATGTCACCGAAAAACTCGACAGCGCACAGTCCTACGCCCGGGTGAAAGAACTCGATGCGAAGAAAGGCCTGGTCTGGCTCACGCCGTCGAAATTCAGCAACACCTACGCCCTCGCCCTGCCGAAAAAAGTGGCCGAGCAATACCCGCAAATCCACACCATCAGCCAGTTGAACGACGTGTTGAAGGCTGAAGTCAAGACCAACCACCTGGTGGCGCTGGACACCGAGTTCGCCAACCGCTCCGACGGTCTGGACGGCATGGTCAAGCTCTACGACATGAACCTGACCCGCAAGAACATCCGGCAGATGGACGCGGGCCTGGTCTACACCGCGCTGCGTAACGGCCAGGTGTTCGCCGGTCTGGTCTACACCACCGACGGCCGCCTCAATGCTTTCGGCCTGAAGCTTTTGGAAGACGACAAGCATTACTTCCCGGACTACACCGCCGCGCCAGTGGTGCGTCAGGCCTACCTCGACGCCCACCCGCAACTGGCCGAGCAACTCAAGCCGCTGGCCGAACTGTTCGACGACGAAACCATGCGCCAGCTCAACGCGCGGGTCGATGTCGATCACGAGAGCCCGTCGAAAGTCGCTGCCGATTTCCTGCGCCAGCATCCACTGAACTAAAGGAGGAAAAGTCATGGAATTTTTGAACGCCTTTTCCCACCTCGACTGGCAGCAGGTAATGCACCTGACCTGGCAGCACATCACCCTGGTCGGCATCGCCGTCAGCCTGGCGATCCTCATCGGCGTGCCGCTGGGCATTTTGATGACGCGCTTCCCGAGCCTCGCCGGCCCCTTGCAGGCCAGCGCCACGGTATTACTCACCGTGCCGTCGATTGCCCTGTTCGGCCTGCTGCTGCCGTTCTACTCGAAATTCGGCCAGGGCCTTGGCCCGATGCCGGCGATCACCGCCGTGTTCCTTTATTCACTGCTGCCGATCATGCGCAACACCTACCTCGCCCTGACCGGCGTCGAACCGGGCATTCGTGAAGCCGCACGCGGCATCGGCATGACCTTCGGCCAGCGCCTGCGCATGGTCGAGTTGCCAATCGCAGTGCCGGTGATCCTCGCCGGCGTGCGCACCGCCGTGGTGATGAACATCGGCGTGATGACCATTGCCGCGACCATCGGCGCCGGCGGCCTCGGCGTGCTGATCCTCGCCTCCATCAGCCGCAGCGACATGTCGATGCTCATCGTCGGCGCGCTGCTGGTCAGTCTTCTGGCGATCTTCGCCGACCTTATTTTGCAGTGGCTGCAACGTTCGCTGACTCCAAAAGGACTCCTCAAATGATCGAACTTCAAAACCTCAGCAAGACCTTCCAAAGCAACGGCAAGGATGTGAAAGCCGTGGACTCGGTAAGCCTGACCGTCAATGAAGGCGAAATCTGTGTGTTCCTCGGGCCATCGGGTTGCGGCAAAAGCACCACGCTGAAAATGATCAACCGCCTGATCAAGCCGACCTCGGGCAAGATCCTGATCAACGGCGAAGACACCACCGACCTCGACGAAGTGACCCTGCGCCGCAACATCGGTTACGTGATCCAGCAGATCGGTCTGTTCCCGAACATGACCATCGAAGAGAACATCGTCGTGGTGCCGAAACTGCTCGGCTGGGACAAACAGAAATGCCACGACCGCGCCCGCGAACTGATGAGCATGATCAAGCTTGAACCCAAGCAATACCTGCATCGTTACCCGCGTGAATTGTCCGGCGGCCAGCAGCAACGGATCGGCGTGATCCGCGCGCTGGCGGCGGATGCGCCGCTGCTGCTGATGGACGAACCATTCGGCGCGGTCGACCCGATCAACCGCGAGATGATCCAGAACGAATTTTTCGAGATGCAGCGTGCGCTGAACAAGACCGTGATCATGGTCAGCCACGACATCGACGAAGCGATCAAGCTCGGTGACAAGATCGCAATCTTCCGCGCCGGCAAACTGTTGCAGATTGACCACCCGGACACCCTGCTCGCCCATCCGGCGGACGACTTTGTCAGCAACTTCGTCGGTCAGGACAGCACCCTCAAGCGTCTACTGCTGGTGAAGGCTGAAGATGCGGCGGATAACGCGCCGTCGGTGAGCCCGGAAACCCCGGTGGCCGATGCGCTGGAGTTGATGGACGAGCATGACCGTCGTTATGTCGTCGTCACTGACGCGGAGAACAAGGCGCTGGGTTATGTGCGCCGTCGTGATCTGCATCGTCAGACCGGCACCTGTGCGCAATTCCTGCGCGAGTTCAACGCCACGGCGGCATACGACGAGCATTTGCGCATCCTGTTGTCGCGCATGTACGAGTTCAATCGCTCATGGCTGCCGGTAATGGATGCCGAGCGAGTGTTCCTCGGAGAAGTCACCCAGGAGTCGATTGCGGCATACCTGAGTTCGGGTCGATCGCGCGGAATGAAGACCAATATCGTGTCACCAGCCGAAGCGGTGGCCTGATCAAACGCAAAAGGGCTGTTCGACAGCCCTTTTTTCGACCACCGGAACCTGAAAGCCGTGATTTTTTTGCAAGCGAAGTGCCGACAAGAAATATCAACACGTGAGAAAGCTGACCCTGTCCGCGAATGTCAGCATTAACCAGCAACTTCCCCCTCATTTCCCCTTCTCGCCGCCAACGTCGCCGATGTTGAAGTGAACGCACTTATCGAAGACTTGGCACACATCAGCGTCGAACGTGCAGGTATTTTTAACACCTGAAAATTATTGCGGAACATCTGACCGTCATCTCGGTCGGCTACAAAGAGTGATATCCGAGACGCACGTCAGAAGCGTGCACAAACGCGACATTTTTAGTTGATCTCAGGCCCCTCACGCCCTAAAGTTCGCGCCGAACGTCCATGCTGGAAACGATCCATCCGGCTCAAGTACTGACGACGAGACAGCAAGGCCAAGGGCAGCGACCCATGGCCTTTTTGCTTTCGGCGACATGCCTTGGGAAGTAGGCGAACCAAAGTGGGGATACGGAGGGCGTTCAGGAGGGTGTGTCATCAATGAATTCACGAGTGCGCCGGGTCTGCTTTTGCGCAGGGCAAGGCGCGAGGCCCGCAGTTTGGTTGTTCCAAATAAGGGACGAGCAACGCTGCCCTGCGCAAAAGCAGGCCCGGCCCTTCGGGTTGTGCCTGAGCGCGCGCCATGCTGCGTTGCAGGCCTTGCGAAGGGAGCGACCATTAGCGGCGGCCTGCGCCTTGCCTGGCACGCGCTCAGGCGCAACGCACTCGCGAATTCATTGATGACACACCCTCGCACCCATTGTTTTTACGAGTTTGCCAATAGGAGCTCCCAAGTATGTCGATCCAGGTCGAAGACTATTTCGCGCGCGAAACCTTTCAGAAAATGAAGGCGTTCGCCGACAAACAGGAAACCCCGTTCGTGGTGATCGACACCGCGATGATCGCCCAGGCCTACGATGACCTGCGCGCCGGTTTCGAATTCGCCAAGGTCTACTACGCGGTCAAGGCCAACCCGGCCGTCGAGATCATCGACCTGCTCAAAGAGAAAGGTTCGAGCTTCGACATCGCCTCGATCTATGAGCTGGACAAAGTGCTGAGCCGCGGCGTCAGCGCGGATCAGATCAGCTACGGCAACACCATCAAGAAGTCCAAGGACATTCGCTACTTCTATGAGAAGGGCGTGCGTCTGTTCGCCACCGACTCGGAAGCCGACCTGCGCAACATCGCCAAAGCCGCACCGGGCGCCAAAGTTTACGTGCGCATCCTGACCGAAGGCTCGACCACGGCCGACTGGCCACTGTCGCGCAAGTTCGGCTGCCAGACCGACATGGCCATGGATCTGCTGATCCTCGCCCGCGACCTGGGTCTGGTGCCATACGGCATCTCGTTCCACGTCGGTTCGCAACAGCGTGACATCAGCGTCTGGGACGCGGCGATCGCCAAGGTCAAAGTGATCTTCGAACGCCTGAAAGAAGAAGACGGCATCCACCTGAAGCTGATCAACATGGGCGGTGGCTTCCCGGCCAACTACATCACCCGCACCAACAGCCTGGAAACCTACGCCGAAGAAATCATCCGCTTCCTGAAGGAAGACTTCGGTGATGACCTGCCGGAAATCATCCTGGAGCCAGGTCGTTCGCTGATTGCCAACGCCGGCATCCTGGTCAGTGAAGTGGTGCTGGTCGCGCGTAAATCCCGCACCGCCGTCGAGCGTTGGGTTTATACCGATGTGGGCAAATTCTCCGGCCTGATCGAAACCATGGACGAAGCAATCAAGTTCCCGATCTGGACCGAGAAGAAAGGCGAGATGGAAGAAGTCGTGATCGCCGGCCCGACCTGCGACAGCGCCGACATCATGTACGAAAACTACAAGTACGGCCTGCCGCTGAACCTGGCGATCGGTGATCGCCTGTACTGGCTGTCGACCGGTGCGTACACCACCAGTTATAGCGCCGTAGAGTTCAATGGTTTCCCACCGCTGAAATCGTTCTACGTGTAAGCGATGCTGGCGTAATGCAAAAAGCCCATGACGTGTCATGGGCTTTTTTACGGCTGCGATTCAGGCACTCTGTAACTCGGTGCAACGGTGAGCGTAGGCCTGCGCAAGCGCCTGGATTCGCGGATCGGTTGCGCTCGCCAGCGTCTGGCTGGCCACGCGCAGGAAATTCAGGTTGCCGCCGGCCAGCGCTTTCTCCAGCCAGGTGAGCGCGTCATCGATCCGCCCCTCATCTGCCAACACCGCTGCATAGCTGAATTGCCCGCGAAAGTCCCCGCCCTCGGCCGAACGTCGATACCAGTCACGAGCCGCTGCGGGATCCGCCGCACACACCTGCCCTTCCTCCAGATAACGCCCAAGCAGGTTCATCGACTTGGCATGCCCGACCTCGGCCGCGCTTTGATACAGCGCGATGGCCTGAAGATGATCGACCGCTACACCGCGCCCGGTCGCCAGAAGATTGGCGAGGTTATACATCGCCCAATCCAACCCGGCATCCGCTGCAACGCGATATTGCTGGGCGGCAACCGCTGCGTCCGCCACGCAACCCCAACCGTGTTCATGACAGCGGCCGAGCATGTTGCGCGCCATCAGATGACCTTGCCCGGCGGCAATCTCAAACCAGCGCAAGGCCAGCGGCTGGTCCTGAGCGATCCCGTGACCATCGAGCAGGATCTGCCCGAGCAGCGCCTGCGCTTCCAGCACGCCCTCACCCGCCGCCAGCAGAATTGCCTGCGCTGCGCGGGCAGGACTCTCTTCGAGCATGGCGGTGAGGCGTTCGACGTCGAGGACTTCTTCGCGACGTAACCGAAAATCCGCCACTTACACCTCGACCCAGCGACGCAACAGGTTGTGGTAAGTGCCGGTAAGGCGGATCAGCGAAGGGTGATCGGGCATGTCCTGGGTGAGTTGCTGGATCGCCCCGTCCATCTCGAACAGCAAGGCTCGCTGGCTGTCTTCGCGCACCAGACTTTGGGTCCAGAAGAACGAGGCATAACGCGCGCCGCGAGTGACTGCGTTGACCTTGTGCAGGCTGGTGCCGGGATACAAGACCATGTCGCCGGCGGGAAGCTTCACTCGCTGGGTGCCGAAGGTGTCCTGAATCTCCAGCTCGCCGCCGTCGTAATCCTCTGGCTCGCTGAAGAACAGCGTGGCCGACAGATCAGTGCGCACCCGCTCGATGCTGCCCTTGGGCTGGCGCACCGCGTTGTCGATGTGGAAATCGAAACTGCCGCCCGCCGAGTAGCAGTTGAGTAACGGCGGGAATACTTTGTGCGGCAGCGCGGCCGACATGAACAGCGGGTTTTTCCACAGGCGTTCGAGCATCGCCGCGCCGATTTCCTTCGCCAGCGGATGGCCTTCCGGAAGCTGCAGATTGTGCTTGGCCTTGGCCGATTGATAGCCGGCGGTGATCTTGCCATCGGCCCAGTCGGCCTGTTCCAGCGCCTCGCGAATACGCTGCACTTCGTCTTTCGCGAACAGCCCGGGGATGTGCAGCAGCATGGCAATGTCACCTGATGGCAAAGAGGCGGCAATGGTATTGATTCTTATTGACTGTGTAAAACCCGCTAGACGAATGAACTGGTAAAAACCGTAAGGTTAAATTGTAAAGAATGTAAATTTGTCGCGAATAGTAATGTTTCGCAATTGATACGAATACCTGTTTACCCTATATTCCGCCGCCTCAAATCCTTGGGGAGGGGAATAAAAATGGCACGTCAACTCGCACAATTACCGGTCAGTTCACCGCGTCTGCTCGCTTCCGCCATCGGCGTGGCAATTACCGCCGGCTCCGCAGGCCACATGGTGTTCGCCGCCGAAAAAACCGACAGCAAAGCCACCGGCAATGCCATCGCCCTGGACGCCACCGCCATCACCGGCGAAGCCCAGGACTCGACGTCCTACCAGGTCGAGAAAGCCTCCTCGCCCAAGTACACCGCGCCACTGGTTGATACCCCGCGCTCGGTCACCGTTATCCCGCAACAAGTCCTGAAGGACACCGGCGCCCTGAACATGCAGGATGCGCTGCGCACCGTACCGGGCATCACCTTCGGTGCCGGTGAAGGCGGCAACCCGCAGGGAGACCGTCCGTTCATCCGTGGTTTCGACGCCCAAGGCGACACCTACCTAGACGGCGTGCGCGACACCGGTTCCCAGAGCCGCGAAATCTTCGCCGTGGAAAACATCGAAGTCAGCAAGGGCCCGAACTCCGCCATCGGCGGTCGCGGCGCAGCTGGCGGCAGCATCAACCTGGTGAGCAAGAAAGCGCACCTGGGCAACTCGTTCGACGGTGGCTTCACCTGGGGCTCCGACCAGACCCAACGCTACACGATGGATGGCAACTACCAGTTCAGCGACACCGCTGCCGGCCGTCTGAACCTGATGAGCCACGAGAGCAACGTCGCCGGTCGCGACAAAGTCGACTACGACCGTTGGGGCATCGCGCCGTCCCTGGCCTTCGGCCTGGGCACCGACACCCGCGTCAACCTCGACTACTACCATCTCGAAAGCAACGACACGCCGGACTCGGGCATCCCTTACACGATTCCGGCCGGTGGCTCGGCGGCGCGCACCAAGTCCAACCCGGACAAGCCGTACGCCGGCGGCGATCACAGCAACTTCTACGGTCTGGATCGCGACTTCCGCAAGGGCCGCACCGACACCGCGACCTTCGCCATCGAGCATGACCTGAGCGACTCGCTGACGATCAAGAACACCCTGCGTCACGGCACCAGCATGCAGGATTACATCCTGACCCAGCCCGACGACAGCAAAGGCAACGTGAACAACGGCAGCGTCTGGCGTCGTGCGAACACTCGCGTGAGCAACACCGAGACCACCACCAACCAGACCGACCTGTTCGGCAACTTCTACGTTGCCGGCTTCAAGAACAGCTTCTCCACCGGTGTCGAATACACCCGTGAGGAAAGCAGCAAATCCTCGTACAACGTCAACACCGACACCACGCCGCGCACCTCGGCCGTGACCACCAACTGCAACCCGAGCCTGATCGGTGCTGCCAGCGGCTACAATTGCACCTCGCTGTCGAACCCGAACCCGAACGATCCGTGGAACGGCGCAATCTCGCGCAACTACGCCGGCACCGACACCCAGTCCGATACCTACGCGCTGTATGCGTTCGACACCCTGGAGCTGTCCGAGCAATGGCTGGTAAACATGGGTCTGCGTTACGACCACTTCGAAACCGGCTACAAGACCTACACCGCCGCCGGCAACACCACCTCCAAAGGTTCTGACACCAGCGAGTTCGTCACCGGCCAGTTCGGCGTCGTTTACAAACCGGCAGAGAACGGCAGCATCTATGCGTCCTACGCCACCTCCGCCACACCCCCGGGCAACACCCTGGGTGAAGGTCAGGAAGGCAACCCGCTGGGCGGCACGCCGGATCGCAACGGCAACCTGCTCAAGAGCGACATGGAGCCGGAAACCACCAAGAACTACGAAATCGGCACCAAGTGGGATCTGCTGAACGATCGCCTGTCGCTGACCGCCGACATCTTCCGCACCGAGAAAGAAAACGCGCGTGTCCAGGTGGATACCACCTCGTACGAAAACGCCGGCAAGACCCGCGTTCAAGGTATCGAGCTGTCCGCCAGCGGCAAGATCACCGACAAGTGGCAAGTGTTCGCCGGTTACGCCTACATGGACAGCGAACAGATTGACGGTGGCGACCTGCCGGCCAACAAGGCCAACAACGGTAACGAGCTGCCTAACACGCCGAAAAACAGCGCCAGCCTGTGGACCACTTACCAGGTCACGCCGAAGCTGACTATCGGTGGCGGTGCGTTCTACGTGGATGACGTGTTCGGCAGCGTGGCCAACACCACCATGGTCGACTCCTACGTTCGCTACGACGCGATGGCTGCGTACAAGCTGAGCAAGAACGTCGACCTGCAACTGAACGTGCAGAACCTGACCAACGAAACCTACTACGACAAGGCCTTCTCGACTCACTTCGCCAACCAGGCGGCGGGCCGTACGGCATTGCTGAGCACCAACTTCCACTTCTGATCGAAGAGGGAAGTACCGGGCCCCGTTCATTCATTTGAGCGGGGCTTTTGTGCGTAATAAAGAACGTTTCTCGATAGGCCACGGCATAATGCACGCCGTGAACACAATTTCCGAACGGACAAGGCAAGCGACGTGTTGAAGAAAACCCTGTTCCAGTTGCACTGGTTTTTTGGCATCACTGCCGGGCTGGTGCTGGCCCTGATGGGCATCACCGGTGCTGCCTATTCGTTTCAGGACGAAATCCTCAAAGCCCTCAACCCTTCCGTGTTGCAGGTCGAGAAGCAGGTCGCTGGCGTCCTGCCGCCCGCCGACCTGGTGGCGCAGATCGAAGCGGCCTCGGGCAAGAAAGTCTCGATGCTCTCGGTCGAGACCGAAAGCGGCAGCGCCGGCCGCGTCTGGTTCACCCCGCCCAAAGGCGAGCGCCGGGGCGAGATGCGCTACTTCGATCCCTACACCGCCGAGTTCAAGGGCGATGCCACCGGCCAGGACTTCTTCGGCCTGATGCTGCAACTGCACCGGTTTCTCGCCATGGGCGATACCGGTCGCAACATCACCGGCGCCTGCACCCTGATGCTGCTGTTCTTCTGCCTGTCCGGCCTGTACCTGCGCTGGCCGCGCCAGTGGAACAGCTGGCGCGTGTGGCTGACCCTCGACTGGAAGAAAAAGGGCCGCAGCTTCAACTGGGATCTGCACTCGGTGTTCGGCACCTGGTGCATGCTGGTTTACCTGCTGCTGGCGCTGACCGGACTGTCCTGGTCCTACGAGTGGTACAACAAGGGCCTGACCAAATTGCTTTCCGATGCGCCGCAAAACGAGCGCGTGCGCGGCGGTCGTGGCCCGGCCCCCGAAGGTCCGGCGCCGACTGCCGATTACGCCGCGATGTGGGTCAGCATCTACAGCGCCGCAGGCCCGGGCCTCGCCTCCTACAACATCCGCATGCCGCCGGTGGCCGGCCAACCGGCGACCGTGTTCTATCTGCTCGACAGCTCGCCCCATGACCGCGCGCTGAACCAGATCACCCTCGACCCGGCCACCGGCGTCGTCAAACGCGTCGACCGCTACGCCGACAAGAGCTTCAAGGCGCAATTGCTGACCAGCATTTACGCGCTGCATGTCGGCAGCTATTTCGGATTGGTCGGACGGATCATCGTCACCGTCGCGGCGGTGTTGATGCCGCTGTTCTTCATCACCGGCTGGTTGCTGTATCTGGATCGCCGCCGCAAGAAAAAGCAGATCAAGGATGCCCGCAAGGGTCTCGACCAACCGGCCGGCGATACACCGGCGTGGCTGATCGGTTTCGCCAGCCAGAGCGGTTTTGCCGAGCAACTGGCGTGGCAGACCGCCGGCCAGTTACAGGCGGCCGGATTGCCGGTGAAGGTGCAGCCGCTGGCGAATGTCAGCGAGCAGGATCTGCGCGAATCGAACAACGCGCTGTTCGTGGTCAGCACCTTCGGCGACGGCGAAGCGCCGGACAGCGCTCGCGGTTTCGAGCGCAAGGTGTTGAAGAACGCCTCGACCCTCGACAGCCTCAACTATGCCGTCCTCGGCCTCGGCGACCGTCAGTATCAGCACTTCTGCGGTTTCGCCCGACGCCTGCATCAATGGCTCGGCGAGCACGGCGGCAAAACCCTGTTCGCCCCGGTGGAAGTCGACAGCGGCGATCCTTACGCCCTGCGTCACTGGCAGACCCAGCTCGGCCTGATCACCGGGCAAGCACCGGTCGACACCTGGCAAGCGCCGAGCTACGAGAACTGGACGCTGGTGCGCCGCGAGCTGATGAACCCGGACAGCAGCGGCTCTCCGGTCTTCCTGCTCGGCCTGACCGCGCCGACCTCCCGCAGCTGGCTGGCCGGCGATCTGGTGGAAGTACTGCCACGCAACTGCCCGTGGGCGATCGAGCATTTCCTCGACGGCCTCGGCATCCGTGGTGAAACCAGCGTCAAGGTCAACGGCCTGGAAGAGTCGCTGGAGGTCGCCCTCGCCACCCGCCAGCTGCCCGAGCATCGCGCACATCTGGTGGGCCTGCATGCCCAGGCGCTGGTCGATGCAATGGTGCCGCTGGCGATGCGCGAATACTCGATCGCCTCGATTGCCGCCGACGGCGTGCTGGAGCTGATCGTGCGTCAGGAACAACACGCCGACGGCAGCCTCGGCATCGGTTCCGGCTGGCTGACCGAGCATGCTCCGGTCGGCGGCAGCATCAGCCTGCGGGTCCGCCGCAACAGCGGTTTCCATCTGCCGAACGCTCCGGTGCCAATGATCCTGCTGGGCAACGGCACTGGCCTCGCCGGGCTGCGCAGCTTGCTCAAGGCACGGATCGCCGACAATCAGCAGCGTCATTGGCTGCTGTTTGGCGAGCGCAATCGCGAGCACGATTTCCTCTGCCGTGCGGAGCTGGAAGAGTGGTTGATCAATGGCGATCTGGAACGCCTCGATCTGGCGTTCTCGCGGGATCAGTCCGAGAAGATTTACGTGCAGGATCGTCTGCGCGAATCGGCCGGCGAGTTGAAGAAATGGCTGGCGGACGGTGCAGTGATCTACATCTGCGGCAGCCTTCAAGGCATGGCGTCGGGCGTGGATCAGGTGCTCAATGAAGTGCTGGGCGCCGCTGAAGTCGAACGCCTGATCGAACAGGGTCGCTATCGCCGCGACGTTTACTGATTCACCTTGGGTCACTGTGGGAGCAACCTTGCTCCCACAGGTTCAGCGCTGCATTCAGACCGGCTGCAACTTCTGCTCGAACACCGCAACACCCTCCAGATCCCGCAACACCACGCTCATCTCCCCGCTCTGCCCGTCAATGTTCACCTCACCGAAAAACTGAAAACCGGCAAACGGCGAGGCGTTCTGTACCGCCGGCGCCTTCTCGAACACCACTTGCGGGCCAAAGGTCTTGTCCAGCGGATTGGGTCCGAAACTGCCGGCGTTCAACGGTCCTGCGACAAACTCCCAGAACGGTTCGAAATCCTGGAACGCCGCGCGATCAGGGTGATAGTGATGCGCCGCGCAGTAATGCACGTCCGCCGTCAGGAACACGAAATTGCGCACCTGCTGCGCGCGCAAAAAGCCCAGCAGTTCGGCGATTTCCAGCTCACGTCCCTGCGCCGGGCCGGGGTCGCCGTTGGCCACCGCTTCCCAGCGCGCAACACCGGGACTGACCTCGCCATCCGGCACGCCAAGACCAATCGGCATGTCGGCGGCGATGACCTTCCACTGGGCTTTCGACGCCTTCAGTCCGTGCTTGAGCCAGTTCAATTGCTCGCGCCCGAGGAACGGTTTTTCCGCCCCGAGATTGTCATCGTTGGCCCCGCGATAACTGCGCATGTCGAGCACGAACACATCGAGCATCGGCCCGTAGCTCAGCTTGCGATAGATCCGCCCGCCGCCATCGGCTGCCTGCAAACGCATCGGCGAATATTCGAGCCAGGCCTGACGTGCGCGCCCGACCAGGGTGTGGATATTTTTTTCCTGATAACGCTCGTCGAGCTGTTTGCCCGGCGACCAGTTGTTGACCACTTCATGGTCGTCCCACTGCCAGATCTGCGGCACTTCGGCATTGAAGCGGCGGACGTTTTCGTCCATCAGGTTGTAGCGGTAATTGCCGCGATAATCGTCGAGGGTCTGGGCGACTTTGCTCTTGGCCTCCGTGGTAAGGTTGCGCCAGATCCGGCCACCCTCCGTGGTCAGTTGCGCCGGCACCGGGCCGTCGGCATAGATGGTGTCGCCGCTGTGGATAAAGAAGTCCGGCAGGCGCATGCGCATGGCTTCATAGATGCGCATGCCGCCGATATCGGGGTTGATGCCGAAGCCCTGGCCGACGGTGTCGCCGCTCCACACGAAGCGGATATTGCGCCGCGCGGTCGGTGCACTGCGCAAGTGACCGAGCCACGGCTCGCTGGCAACGCCGGTGCGGGCGTCCTTGAAATACACGCGGTAGAAAATCGCCTGATCGGCGGGTAACCCGGTGAGTTCGACGCGAGCGGTGAAATCGCTGCGGGCATCAGCCAGCGCGGAAACGACACGACGTGGATGGCGGAACTGGCTGCGGGTGTCCCACTCCACCACCATCTGCGCGGGGCGGTCGGCGCGGCTCCAGATCATCGCGCGGTCGCCCTGCAAGTCGCCGGATTGCACGCCGTCAGTGAGTTGCGGTCGATCCTTGACCGACGCGATCACGGCCGGGGCCAGCCCCGGCATCAGCAGTCCGGCGCCGACGGCTTGCATCACGCGCCGGCGACCGGGATTGAAATCGCTCATGGTGTTCTCCCTGAAAAAAGGAAAACTTAAGCACCGCTAGATGAAAGGGGTGTGACACCTCACGCCTTCGCGGGCTCCAGCGCCAGTTCCACGGCCTCCGGCCGCTTGACCAGCGCATACACCACCGCCGTCAGCAGACTGCCCGCGACAATTGCCAGCAGGTACAACAGCGCATGGTTGATCGCGTTCGGAATCGCCAGCACGAACAGCCCACCGTGGGGCGCCATCAGCTTGCAGCCGAAGTACATCGACAACGCACCGGTCAGCGCACCGCCGGCAATGCTCGCCGGAATCACCCGCAGCGGGTCTTTCGCGGCAAACGGAATCGCCCCTTCAGAGATGAAGCACAACCCGAGCACCAGCGCCGCTTTACCGGCTTCGCGTTCAGTCTGGGCGAACTTGCGTCGCGCGATGAACGTGGCGATACCCAGACCGATCGGCGGCACCATGCCGGCGGCCATGGTCGCGGCCATCGGTGCGTAACTCTGCGAGGCCAGTAGCCCCACGGAGAACGCATACGCGGCCTTGTTGATCGGCCCGCCGAGGTCGACGCACATCATGCCGCCCAGCAGCACACCCAGCAGGATCGCGTTGGTGGTGCCCATGCTGTCGAGAAAATGCGTCAGCGCCGCGAGCATTCCGGCCACCGGTTTGCCGACCACGTAAATCATCACCAGCCCGGTGAACAGGCTGGCGAGCAACGGGATGATCAGAATCGGTTTCAGCGCTTCAAGGCTTTGCGGCAGCGCCACATAGCGACTGATCGCCTTGGCCGCGTAGCCTGCGATAAAACCGGCAACGATCCCGCCAATGAAGCCGGCGCCCAGGGTACTCGCCAGCAAACCGCCGATCATGCCCGGCGCGAGTCCGGGACGGTCGGCAATCGACCAGGCGATGTAACCGGCCAGCAAAGGCACCATCAACTTGAACGCGGTCTCGCCACCGATCTGCATCAGCGCCGCCGCCAGCGTGCCCTCTTCCTTGAACGCGGTGATGCCGAACACGAACGACAAGGCGATCATCAGACCGCCCGCCACCACCATTGGCAACATGAACGACACACCGGTCAGCAGGTGTTTGTAGACGCCGCTTTTCTCTTGTTTGGCCGGGGCCTTGCCGTCGCCGGCAGCGCTTTCCACGACACCTTCGGCCAGGGCTTTTTTCAGCGTGGCTTCGGACTGTTTCAACGCAATCCCGGTGCCGCAGCGGTAGATTTTCTTGCCGGCGAAACGCTCGGTGGCGACTTCAATGTCAGCCGCCAGCAGCACCACGTCAGCCTCGGCGATGGCTGCCGCGCTCAGCGGATTTCGTGCGCCGACCGAGCCCTGGGTTTCGACTTGCAGGTCGTAGCCCAGACGCTTGGCGGCTTGCTGCAAGGCTTCGGCGGCCATGAACGTGTGGGCGACGCCGGTCGGGCAGGCGGTGACAGCGACCAGACGCGGAGCATTGGCACTGGCAACCACGGGCGGGGTTTCGTCAGCGACGTAAACCTCGGCCTCGACCGCGCCACGCCGCAGCACTTCTTCGACATCCTGCAGGGCTTGCGCCGGCGCGATCCGAAAGACTTTCTTGCCGATGAACCGGGTCATGTCCACCGGTCCCGTGGCCACCAGCAACACCCACTCGGCGGCCTCGATGGTGGCCGCCGACAACTCGCGTTCCGGGTGCGCCGCATCCACCACTTCGACGCTGGTGCTCCAGCCCTGACGCTGGGCCGCGGCATCCAGCAACCGGGCACACAGCACACTGGTGACCATGCCGTTCGGGCAGGCCGTGACAATGGCTAACTTCATGACAAACCCTCTTATTGTTCTGTCAGGGGGCGCACGCGCACGCCCTGTTCGAGCTGCGCCAGTTGCGCGGCATCGTGAATACCGAAACCGATCTGGGTCACCGCCTGCGCCGCAATCGCGGTGGCCGTGCGCAGGGTTTGCTCCGGCGTGTCGGCGCTGAGCAGACCGTGGAGCATGCCGGCCAGCAACGAATCGCCGGCCCCGACCGTGCTGGCGACGCTGACTTTCGGCGGCGTCGCATGCAGCGCCGAGCCGACGCTGAACCAGTTCACACCGTCGGCGCCGTGGGAAATCACCACATGCTCGATGCCCTGGGCGTGCAACCGATTGGCCGCTTCAGCCTGAGACGCGTGGGACACCACTTCACAACCCAGCGCATCGGCCAGCTCTTCGGTATTCGGTTTGATCAACCATGGACCGGCCTTGAGCGCTGCGCGCAAAGCTTCGCCGCTGGTGTCCAGAGCGACTTTCAGGCCCAACGTTTTCAAGCGTCCGACCAGTTCGCGCAACCACTGTGCAGTGACTCCGCGCGGCAAGCTGCCCGCAACTACAACCGCGTCATGCCCCGGCGCGATCTGCACCAGTCGATCCAGCAACGCCTGTTGCGCCACTACGCCGACCACCGGCCCCGGGCCGTTGATGTCGGTGATGCGTCCATCCTGCTCAGCGACCTTGATGTTGCTGCGGGTTTCGCCGGGCACCCGGATAAACGCATCGGTGAAGCCACGTTTGGCGAACAGGGTTTCGAAGGCTTGCAGATTGTCTTCGCCGAGAAAGCCGCTGACCGTCAGTTCATGACCGAGGTCGGCCAGCACTTGTGCGACGTTGACACCCTTTCCGGCGGCGTGGGTGTGCATCTCGTCGCTGCGGTTGACCTGACCGGCCTCCAGACGTGGCAACTGCACCGTAAGGTCCAGCGCCGGGTTGAGGGTCAGGGTGAGAATCTTGGCCATTACAGGGCCTCCACTAATGCGCGCACTTCGTTGGCGCTGCCCACGGCCAGGGCTTGTTGAGCAAGGGTTTGCGATTGCGTCAGGCTGAGTTCGCGGATGCGCGCCTTGACCTCGGCGATGCTGCGCCCGGAGACGCTCAGTTCATCCACACCGAGGCCGACCAGCACCGGCACCGCCAGCGGATCCGCCGCCAGTTCGCCGCACACACCGACCCATTTGCCGTGGGCATGGGCCGCGCGCACGGTGATGTCGATCAGTTGCAGCACTGCCGGGTGCAGGCCGTCAGCCTGGGCGGACAGGGTCGGATGACCACGGTCGATCGCCAGCGTGTACTGGGTCAGGTCGTTGGTGCCGACGCTGAAGAAATCCACTTCTTTGGCCAGGACCGGCGCCAGCAACGCGGCGGACGGCACTTCAATCATGATCCCCAGTTGCAGGTCAGCAACCGGGATTTCCAGGCGCAGCCGTTCGGTCATGTCGCGGGCCTGACGCCACTCTTCGACGCTGCCGACCATCGGGAACATGATCCGCAACGGACGGTTGTCCGCCGAACGCAGCAAGGCGCGCAACTGCGCTTCCATGATCTGCGGACGCTGCAAGGTCAGGCGAATCCCGCGTACGCCGAGGAACGGGTTTTCTTCCTTGGCGATCGGCCAATACGGCAGCGGTTTGTCGCCGCCGACGTCGAGGGTGCGCACCACCAGCGGGCGACCGGCGAGGCCGTCGAGCACGCGGCGGTATTCGGCTTCCTGAGTCGCCTCGTCCGGCGCTTGCGGGTGGGCCATGAAAATCAGTTCGGTGCGCAGCAGGCCGATGCCTTCGGCGCCCTGCTCCACCGCGCTGATCACACCGGCGCTCTCACCGATGTTGGCAAACACTTCCACGGCGTGGCCGTCGGTGGTGTGCGCCGGTTGATGACGTTGTTCGGCGGCGGCTTTCAGGCGTTGTTCGCGGGTGTCGCGTTCTTCGCTGGCGCGTTGCAGGGTCGCGGCATCCGCGTCCACATGCAGGCGACCGCGCTGGCCGTCGAGCAGCAGCGGCGTGCCCGGTTTCAGCAGCAATACCGCAGCGCCCGCGCCGACCAGCGCCGGAATCCCCAGCGCGCGGGCCACGATGGCGCTGTGAGCGGTGGCGCCACCACGGGCAGTGAGAATCCCCGCCACCCGCGCCGGATCCAGACGCGCCACGTCGGACGGGCCGACCTCGTCCATGACCAGAATGTACGGTTGCTCGGGCTCGGCGGGCGTCTGCACGCCACACAGTTGCGCCAGCACCCGGCGACCGATGTCACGCAGATCGGCGGCACGTTCAGCGAGCAACGCGTCCTGCAACGCTTCCTGTTGTTTCGCGGCGGCCTCGATCACGGCCATCCAGGCTGCTTCGGCGCTTTCGCCCTGCTTGAGGCGAGTGTCGACTTCGTCGGTGAGTTCCGGGTCGTCGAGCATTTCCTGGTGGGTGATGAAAATCTCGCGGATTGCCTTGGCCTTGCTGCGTTCGATCAGGCCCTGAATGTCCTGACGCACGTCGGCCAGCGCTTGCTTGAGACGCTCGCGCTCGATGGCAGCGGACTCGCCGCGCAACGGGTAATCGATGGTTTGCTGGACCTGAATGTGCGCCGGGCCGATGGCGATGCCGGGGGCGGCAGGGATCGCTTGCAGCAGACTGCCGGAGGCCGGGGCAGTCAGCACTTCTGCAATGTCCGTAATCACTTCACGCTGTTGACTGACCGCGGGCAACGGTTCGACTTCTTCGCCGAGGCCTTCTTCGATGGCGGCCAGCAACGCCGGCAATGCGTCAGCGGCGATGCTCGGTTCGGCGATAATTTCCAGCACCTGCCCGCGACGGGCGCCGAGGCTCAGCAGTTTGCTCAGGCTTTTCACCGATACCGCGCTGTCCTGACCGTCGACGATGCGCACACGGATTTCGCCGTCAAAACTCTTCGCCAGTTGCGCGAGGATCTTCGCCGGCCGCGCGTGCAGACCATGGGCGTTGGCCAATGCGATACGTGCGCTCGGCCAGTCCGCCGGCAACTCACCGCCGAGCACCTCGAGGACTTTGCGGCTGCTGGTGGCGCGGCCCAGTTCATGGCCGCGACCTTCGATCAGCAACGCGCACAACCGCTCAAGCAACGCCTGATGCGCTTCACCCAGACTGGCCAGACAGAACAGACCGCTGAGCGGCTGGCCGAGGTAGCGCATCGGTTTGTCCGGCGTGACGAACGCCAGCCCTGGACGCTTCACGGTCTGTTCGCTGTGCAGCCACCACAGGCCATCGCCCAGCGGCAGCGCTTCAACTTGCTGCAACACCCCGGCGAAACCGTTGCTCACGCAATCGGCCTGGCGCAGCAGACGTGCCCCGCGCCAGACCAATTCTTCGAAATCGTCGGCGGAAACCCCGAGGCCAATCATCTGCGCATCCAGCGCCAGCTCTTGCGGCGCGCCTTGCAGCAGTTTCAGCAGCGCTTCGGGCGAACTCGCGCGGCGCAGGGCCTGACCCAGATCGGTCTCGCCGAGGGCGCGGGTCAGCAGTTGCAGCAGGCGCAGGTGTTCGTCGGATTTGGCGGCGATGCCGATGGCCAGATAAACGATCTGGCCATCGCCCCAGTCCACGCCGTCGGGAAACTGCATCAGGCGCACGCCGGTGGCGAACACCTGATCGCGGGTTTCGGGCGTGCCGTGGGGGATCGCAATGCCTTGGCCGAGGAAGGTCGAACCCTGAGCCTCCCGGGCCTGCAGGCCGGCGAGGTATCCGTCGGCGACCAGACCATCGGCGACCAGATGACTGGCCAGCAATTGCAAAGCGGCGGGTTTATCCACAGCCGACTGGCCCATGGATATCTGCTCTACAGTGAGCTCGAGCATGCGATCTCCTTTTTGGCGCGGTGGTGCGCCAGGTATTGTTTTGAATGGTTGCAGCTTAGGCGCTGTAGGCCATCCTTTTCAGGAGGCAGTTTTGGCGGTTTCACGGCAGAACCGGCCAAAGGCGTCTAAAACGTAGAAAATACGCTTGCTGAAACGTTTAATCTAGATTGATCGGCACGTTACTCGATAATGTCCCATCCTTGAAGTCCAACTTGTCGGATGCGCTGCGACAATGGTCGCCTGCCTGAATCGGGTAGGATTGGCGAAAATGTCGCGGCAAGCTCGAAAAAACAAGGAAATCCCGGGTTGAAACTCAGTGATATCGCGCGGTTGGCCGGAGTGTCCGTGACCACCGCCAGCTACGTCATCAACGGCAAGGCCGAACAGCAACGCATCAGCACCGCCACCGTCGAGCGGGTGCGGGCGGTGGTCGATCTGCACGGCTTTACCCCCAATCCACAGGCGGCCGGGCTGCGCAGTCGGCACACCCGGACCCTGGGTTTTATCCTGCCGGATCTGGAAAACCCCAGTTACGCGCGGATCGCCAAACTGCTGGAGCAAGGCGCCCGTGCGCGGGGCTATCAGCTGCTGATCGCCAGCTCCGACGATGCACCGGACAGCGAGCGGCAACTGCTGCAACTGTTCCGCGCCCGACGCTGCGATGCGTTGATCGTCGCCAGTTGTCTGCCGGCCGGTGACGACAGTTATCGCCAGTTGCAGGCCAAGGGTCTGCCGATCATTGCCATCGACCGGGTGATGGATGCCGAGCATTTCTGTTCGGTGGTCAGCGATGACCGCGAAGCCAGCCTGCACCTGACCGAAAGCCTGCTCGACCCGCAGCCGAAACAGATCGTGCTGCTGGGCGCCCGCCCGGAACTGAGCATCAGCCAGGAACGTGAAGCCGGGTTCAAGCAAGCCCTGGCCGGGTTCAAGGGCGAAGTGCTGATCGAACACGCCGAGTCCTTCAGCCGCGAGTGCGGCAAGCAGTTGATGGAAGAACTCCTGCAACGCCTCGGGCATTTGCCGGATGCGCTGGTGACCACGTCCTACGTACTGTTGCAGGGCGTGTTCGACGCGCTGCATGACTTCCCGTTAAAAAACCGCCCGCTGCGCCTCGGCACATTCGGCGACACCCAGTTGCTCGACTTCCTGCCGCTGCCGGTCAACGCCATGGCCCAGCAGCACCAGTTGATCGCCGACAAGGCGCTGGAACTGGCACTCGCAGCGGTCGAGCAATCGGACTATCAGCCTGGCGTGCAAGCCATTGCCCGTACCTTCAAGCAGCGTATTCACCGGGATTGAGCCGTGGAGCTGATCGACAGCCACACCCATCTGGACTTCCCCGACTTCGACGCCGACCGCGCGGCGCTGCTCACCGAAAGCCGCGCCCTCGGGGTGCGGCGAATGGTGGTGCTCGGGGTCTACGAGGGGAACTGGCAGCGGGTGTGGGATCTGGTGCAAAGCGACGCCGATTTGTACGCTGCGTTCGGATTGCATCCGGTCTATCTCGATCAGCATCGGCCTGAAGACCTGCATGCACTGGGCGATTGGCTGACACGGCTGAAGGGTCATCGGCAGCTGTGTGCGGTCGGCGAAATCGGCCTGGACTACTTCATCGAAACCCTCGACCGCGAACGCCAGCAAGCGCTTTTCGAGGCACAACTACAATTGGCGGCAGATTTTGAACTGCCGGCATTGATCCATGTGCGGCGCAGCCATGCGGCGGTGATCGCCACGCTCAAGCGCTTCAAGCTCAAACGCGCCGGCATCATTCACGCCTTCGCAGGCAGCCGTGAAGAAGCGCGGGAATACATCAAGCTCGGTTTCAAACTCGGCCTCGGAGGTGCACCGACCTGGCCGCAGGCGTTGCGCATGCATAGGGTGCTGGCCGACTTGCCGCTGGATTCGGTGGTATTGGAAACCGACTCACCGGACATGGCACCCGCCATGTTCCCCGGCGTGCGCAATACGCCGGCGCATTTGCCGGCGATCTGCACGTCACTCGCCGCTTTGATGAACATCGATCCGGAACAACTGGCCGCCGCCAGTACGGCTAACGCTTGCCAACTGTTTCACTGGTAAACAGTCGGCAGGACACGTCAAACCCGGAACGCGCTGATCAACTGCTTCAACTCGACCACCTGCGCCGACAACGCGCGGCTGGCATCTTCGGTCTGATGCGCACCTTCTGCGGTGCGCTCGCCGGCACGGTTGATCTCGACGATGTTCTGGTCAATGTCGTGGGCCACGGCGGTCTGCTGCTCGACGGCGGCGGCGATTTGCTGATTCTGGTCGACGATCATGCCGACAGCGCCGAGGATGTTTTCCAGCGCCTGCTGGACCTTTTCTGACTGCCCCACCGTGCCGTTGGCCATCTGATGGCTGACGCCCATGGCCTTCACCGCCGCACCGACGCCACCGTGAAGCTTGGCGATCATCTGCTCGATTTCTTCGGTCGATTGCTGAGTGCGTTTGGCCAGCGTCCGGACTTCGTCAGCGACCACGGCAAAACCGCGCCCCTGTTCGCCCGCCCGCGCAGCCTCGATCGCGGCATTGAGCGCCAGCAGATTGGTCTGTTCGGCGATGCTCTTGATCACTTCCAGAACGCGGCTGATCGACTGACTGTCGCTGGCCAACTGGTTGATCACCAGCACCGACTGATCGATTTCGCTCGCCAGTGCCGCGATGCTGCCCTGCTGCGATTCCACCAGTCCGCGACCACTGATGGTTTCGTCGTTCACGCTGTGGGCGCTGCTGACCGCGGCCGCCGCACTGCGTGCCACCTCCAGCGACGTTGCCGACATCTGGTTCATCGCCGTCGCCACTTGTTCGATCTGTGTGCGTTGCCCGGCGACCGCCTGATTGCTTTGCGCCGAAACGTTTTCCACCTGCCCCGCCTGCCGCTCGACCTCGCCAACGGTGTGGCCGACCCGTTCGATCAGGTCATGGATCTTCCTCACCGTACCGTTGAACACTTCGCCCAACTCGCCGAGTTCATCGCGGCTGTTGGCGCGGAAATTCACTGTCATGTCGCCTGCCGCGACTTTATCCATCATGGCGCCGAGGTTTTTCAGGGTGGCGCGAGTCGAGGCGTAGAACCCGCCGTAGAGATAGAAAATCAACACGAACACCACCGACAACGCCACGGCTTGCAGCACCATGTGCGTACGATTTTGCCCCAGGCGCTGTTGCAATTGGGTGTCGAGGAATTTCAGGGTGGCGTCGTTGAGCTGATAGGTCTGGTCCATCAGCCCGGTGACCTGGTCATAAAACCCCTGCCATGGAGCGTCGAGGGTTTCGGCCATCACCACTTGTTCTTCGATCAGTGTGCCGGCCTGTTTCAGCGATGCCTTGCTGGCATCGGCCGGTGCACTCAGGGAATCACGGGCGGCTTTGCTGGAGCCCAGCGCGTCCTGCAATTTCAGGCCATATTCGGCCTGAAGTTTTTCGATCTGCACCAGCAACTCGTCGAAGCGGGTGCTCGACGAACTGTTGAGAAAGCCCTGGCCCAATGAATACGAGCCCATCGCCCGACCTTCGCCCAAGGCCTGGGTGACGGCCGGCGTGGTCGCGGTGATCAGCTCGCTGAGCTGGCGTATGTCGCTCTGATTGTCGCGACTCAATCCGGCCTGACTGGCCACGATCTGGCTGAAAATCTGCGCATTGCCCAGCAGTTTGCCGATCAGCGCACTTTTGCTTTGCAGGGAGTTTTCCGCTTGCTGGGCCTTGAAGGCGGCGATCATTTCATCGCGCTTGGTCTCGAAGAACTTGATCTGCTCCGGATCCTCGGTCATGGGCGTCAGCCCTTGCAGGCGCGCCAGGACGTTTTGCTCAAGGCTGGTGATCTGCGCCTCGACATTGCCGGCCTTGCCGGACTGGCCGAGGGTGACGTTGATCTGCACCAGATTGTTGAGGGTTTCCAGATCCCGGCGCAGGTTCAGGCTGCTGCCCAGCAGATCTAGGCTCTGCAGCTCCACCCGGGTGCCCTGGAATTCACGGTAGGAATCGCGCACCAGATAGAAATTGGTCACCAGCATTGGCACCAGGAACAGCACGCTGATCAGGCTGAACTTCATGCCGAAGCTCAAGCGGTTCATCAACGAGACGGCGGGATAGAGCAAGCTCTTCACTGGAAGTCTCCCTTGGTTTTTTCTTGTTTTTATTGGCAGGCGCGGGGCGACAGCAGATAGCCACTATCGGGCGCCATCTCTGTATAGCTCAAATCGAAGGGAGGTTTTGTAACTTAAGGTTAACGAGGAGGATTGCCCCCCTCGTCACTTGAACGGCCTACGCCAGCACTGTCCACAGGGCAAAGCCGGCATACCAAAGCACCGCCGCCCGCAGCAGCAGTTCCCACAGGCAGTCGAGGGTGTTGATGCCTTCGGGACCGACAGCGGCCGGCGGGATTTCCCCGGCAGCCAGCCCGACCTTGTTGATCAGTTGCGCAGCGCTGATGTTCCAGTTCAGCAGTTCGTGCAGCATCACCCGGCTGACAGCGACGAAGTTGCCGACCAGAGCAAGACTCGCCGCCAGCAGGCGTACCGGCACCCAGTCGAAGGCGTGGCGCAGTTGCCCTGCCCGTTCCGCCACCGCCGGGTTCTGGGCGTTTTCTTCCGCCAGCGCCAGCAAGCGATAGCTCAGCGCCGCGACCGGGCCGAGCAGGAAGTACCAGAAAATCACCGCAAAGAAACTCTGGTAGGCCTGCCACAACAGATGCCGTTGCACTTGCTCCAGCAATTGCTCGCCGCTTTCGGCGCAGATGTTCAGATCACGCTTGGCCACATGGCCGGCGGCCTGCAGATCCTCACGGCGCCAGGCGTCGCGAAACGGCCCTAGTTCGCCGAGCAGATCGCCGCGCCCCAGGCTGTAAATCACCACCAGCAAATGCACCGGCAACGCCAGCAGACCATAGGCCACCGGCTCCAGTACCAACAGCAGCAAGCCCAGCAACGCCACCGGCAGCAGCACCAGAACAATCAGCACCAGCCACGGCTGTTTCGCCAGCCCACCGGTTTCAAGCTTGTGCAGTTCGCGGATCCATCCGCCATCGCCTTGAACCCGTTGGCGCAGGGCCGAGAACTTCTCGATCCATACCGCCAGCAGTAACACCAGAAAACTCATTGTCCTTCCTCTTGTGCCAGGGCGGCGCGGTAGCGTGCCCAGTCGAATGCGGGTCCGGGATCGGTCTTGCGTCCCGGGGCGATGTCGCTGTGCCCGCAGATGCGCTCGACGGTGATCGCCGGGAACGCCGCCTGTATCTGCCGGGTCAGCACGGTCAACGCCTGGTACTGCGCATCGGTGAACGGCAGATCATCGGTGCCTTCCAGCTCGATGCCTACGGAAAAATCGTTACAGGTTTCCCGTCCCTCGAACACCGAAACGCCGGCATGCCAGGCACGCTCAAGACAGGAGACAAACTGGGTGACCTTGCCGTCACGTTCGATCAGAAAATGCGCAGACACGCGCAGGTCGGCGATCCCGGCAAAGTAGGGATGTTCCGTGACATCCAGACGATTCTGGAAAAATTCCTGCACCTTGCCGGTGGCGAACTGCGCCGGTGGCAGGCTGATGTTGTGGATGACCAACAGGGAGACTTCGCCCGCCGGGCGTTCATTGAAGTTGGGCGAAGGGCAGACCTGCACCCCGTGACACCACCCGCTTGCGGGATCCAACTGCATACCGATTCCTTCAACGCCGACTGTGTTGGCGACCAGTATGCCGTGATCGGCCCCCGGCGCGCGATCACTTGCCGCGATTGAGCCGCCGCAGATTGCCGATTACCGACTCCAGCGCACGGTCGAACAACAAGGTGTCGTCCAGCGTCCGCACCGCGCCGCGACGGAATGCCAGGGCCAGTTCAGTGCGGTCGCGCTCCAGCACTTTCATCCCGGTGCGGTCGACGAACACGTACTTGTTGGTGGCCTCGATGATCGCCGCCAGCTTGCAGCGCAGGGTGTGTTCTTCGTCTTCTTCGAACGCCACCCAACTGCCCAGGCGCAACTGATCGACCTGACGCAAACCTGCGTCGTCGGCCGGCAAACGCGCCGGCGTGCGTGGCTGAAGGCCATCGTCGGCCATCTGCAAGACAATCGCCTGCGACACTTCAATCATTTCCGGCAATGCGGTTTGATCCGGCTCGCTGGACGGTTCGAGCAGGCGCACATGCAGCGCTTCCAGTTCACTGAAGAAGCCGCTGGTGGCAAACGGATCGAAGGCCGAACTGCTCAGGCCGTCGCGCAATGACTTGAGCAACCCCGGCACTAGCGCCAGCAGACGCAGACCGGCTTCGGCGTCGTCGTGGCGCTGCACGCTCCAGATCAATTGCTCCATGGTCTGCACGTCGGCCTGCCACTCGGCAGACTGATCGCCGTGCTTGAGGCAGGTCAGCAGCAAAACCTTGCTCCAGGCCTCCTGCACGAACGTCACCACCGACGGTGGCAGGACTTTGCCCAGCAGGCCCTGGTTCAGCGCCTGCTCGACACGCTGGCGGGCCAGTTCGGTTTTCGCCCGGCCCTCTTCGGCATCGCGTAAACGCTGTTCAAGCAATTCGCTGCGACGGCGTTCGTCACTGGTGAACGCGAGGAAGTCCGCCAGCAACTCGGAAAAAATCGCCGGGTCATCGTCGAAATCCGTCAGCAGGCGCTGCACCACTTGCTCGATGCGCAGGTACAGGCTGTCGCGCGCATTGCCGTCACACTCGCCCCAGCCCATCGCCGCTTCGGCGATTTCATTGAGCAGGCGACGCGCCGGGTGGCTGCTGCGGCTGAAGAAGCTTTTGTCGATCACCGCGACCTTCAACATCGGGATCTGCAACCGGGCGATCAGTGCCTTGAGCGAATCCGGCAGATTGCGATCATCGAGGATGCAGTCGAAGACCATCGCCACCAGATTGATCACGTCCTCGTCCGCCCCGCCGACGATTCGTGACTTGCCGCTGCGCACGCTGACCCGGGTCAGCAACTGTTCAAGCTGATGGCGCAGATCGAAATCGTCCTGCACCGCCAGCGCCGGCACGTATTGCTGCAGGTGCGAGAGCAGGCGCAGCAGGTCGCGGGTGGAAATCGGCTGCGCCGGAGCGCTGGGTTCCAGGGTCGGCGCAACGGTGCCGCGCACGTGCAGCAGCAACTCCTGCAACGCGGCGAATACCTCCTGCACGCCCGCATCGGTCTGGGTTTTGTCGACGCCCTCGAATTCGCTCTGCACGCTAGCCACGGCCTGATCGATGGCGCGACGGGCCGGTGCCGGCTTGAGCTCGGGCAACACGCCCGTGGCGATCAGCAGTTGATTGGCTTCGGCGTAGAGTTGATCGGTATCGGCCAGCACATACCGCTCGAACAGTTTGAGCAGGATCAGTTTGACCTTGATCTCCACCCCCAGATTGCGCCCGGCCTGCAGGAAGTATTCGCAAAGCATCGCCGGGCCCAGCGGGTTGTATTGATCGTCCAGGGTCTTGCCCAACAGCGCATTGAATCGCGCGGTCAGTTGATCGAGGGCGAACCCGTCGCGATTCAGCACGCGGCCGACCATGGTCTCGACCGCGACGTTGCGCTCCATGTCATCGGTGCGCGCGGTAGTGTCCTCATGCTGCAAGGCGTGAGAAAGGACGGTGGGGACGGGATCGAATTGAGTGAGGCCGACAAAGGCTTCGAAAAATTGCTCGAGAAAGCCGCGCTCGATGTTCTTGCGCTTGAGGCGCAGGTCGCGCATGGCTTCGAAGAAAATGTTCTGTTCGACGTCGTTGCGTGCCCGGTCGGCCATTTCGAACAGGGTGTCGTCGGCGTTATCGAACAGTTCCTGCAAACCGTTGCGCAGGCGCTGGGCAGCCTTGTCGCGAACCTGAAGCAGAATCACAGGCAGGCGGGCGAGCGGCGAGTGAGTCGCCTGATCGGTAGTGGCCTTGTGCAGAGGCACTACATTCCCGTCGTTGTGCATCCAAGCCTCCTGAAACGGTGATTTGCCGACGTCAAACTCATGGCGTCAAATGCAAGGCGGATTATCTTGCAAAAGATGTCCCCGGCGCCAGAGCCGTCAGGGTTTCCCCTATGCGCCGACACCTTGCAGTGACCACGACAGAAACGGGTTTGCTCAAAGAAAATCGACCGGATGCAGCGCTGCGTGGCTGTTCTCGCCTTGGGTTGGCCGACGCCATGCCCCTATAATCGGGCCACTTAGTTTGTGGAGCCCGTTATGCCGAATCTACGTCTCGCCGATTTGACCGCCGAAATCGAAGCCAACGTGCGCCGTGCGTTGCTCGAAGACATCGGCAGCGGCGACATCACCGCGCAACTGATCCCGGCCGAACGCCTGGCCAAAGCCACCATCATCACCCGCGACGCCGCCGTCATCAGTGGCACAGCCTGGGTCGATGCGGTGTTTCGTCAGCTCGATCCACGGGTGGCGGTGCATTGGCAGGTGCGCGATGGCGAACGGGTTTCGCCGAATCAGCCGCTGTTCCATCTGGAAGGCCCTGCCCGTTCGCTGCTGACCGGTGAGCGCAGCGCCCTGAACTTCCTGCAATTGTTGTCAGGCGTAGCGACCCGCGCGCAGTACCTGGCGGACTTCGTTGCCGAGACTTCGGTGAAACTGCTCGACACCCGCAAGACCCTGCCGGGCCTGCGTCTGGCGCAGAAATATGCGGTCACCTGCGGCGGCTGCCATAACCACCGCATCGGCCTGTACGACGCGTTCCTGATCAAGGAAAACCACATCGCCGCCAGCGGTGGCATCCCGCAGGCCATTGCCGCTGCACACAAGATCGCCCCGGGCAAACCGGTGGAAATCGAAGTGGAAAGTCTGGAGGAGCTGAAGGAGGCGCTGGCCGCCGGTGCCGACATCATCATGCTCGACGAACTGAGCCTCGATGACATGCGCGAAGCCGTACGCCTGAACGGCGGCAAGGCAAAACTGGAAGCCAGTGGCGGCATCAACGAAAGCACGCTGCTGCCGATCGCACAGACCGGGGTGGATTACATCTCGATCGGCGCGATGACCAAGGATGTGAAAGCCGTGGACCTGTCGATGCGCCTGAGCATTTAAGGGCAGCGGCAAGATGCGAGCTACAAGCTGCAAGCCAAAGCGGTTGTGCTTTTACTTGTAGCTTGCGGCTTGTAGCTGGCAGCTCTCGTCAAACGACGAGATTGTTCATCTCGCAGTACTCTCCCCACTCGACGCCCAACACTTCGGCCGCTTCCTTGTGCAGCTCCAGGCGCTTGGCTTCGAACTCTTCAGGGGTGCTGGTGTACTTGAGGGTCAATTCCCAGGGTTGCAGGCCCTGGGCTTCGGCTTCGTCTTCGAACGCCCTCTGGATCTGGTCCTTCTGCTCATCGGGACTCAGATCCTTGATCTCGTCCATCAGCTCAGACGCATCAAGCTTGTACTTTTCCAGCGCTTGTTCGTGGCGTTGCTCTTGAGTTAACTCGGTCATGGCGTTCTCGCTGATCATAAGAATGGAAGATGGATGTGGATCATCAAGGATCTCTCTGACGCGGACTGTCCGGCCTTCGGAACCATTCGGGATCATCTGAAAACTGCTAAGCGATGCTCATGCAGGCACCGAATATAGGACGTTTGCATGACGAATTACACGGCTCTTTACATCTCTCCCACAAAAAGTTGACCTGTGGAACATAAATGCCGGTTCAAAAGGATTGGGGAGAGGTGGTGCCCGAGACAGGAATCGAACCTGCGACCTTCGCGTTACGAGTGCGCTGCTCTACCGGCTGAGCTACACGGGCGGTGGGCTAAACCTAGCACTGGTCTTGCAGGTCGGCAACTTCGTCGAATGACTCGATATTTCACGGACAAAAAAATGCCCCGCCGTTTTCACGGCGGGGCATTTTCATTGCGCTAGGACTGCGGGGTGATTAAACGCCCGAAGCCTTGGCAGCTGCCACGTCTTTGATGGACAGCTTGATACGGCCGCGGTTGTCCACGTCCAGTACCAGCACTTCCACTTCCTGGCCTTCTTTCAGGATGTCGGTCACTTTCTCTACGCGAGCGTCGCTCAGCATCGAGATGTGAACCAGACCGTCCTTGCCCGGCAGGATGTTGACGAATGCGCCGAAGTCGACGATGCGCTCAACCTTGCCGACGTAGATCTTGCCGATCTCGGCCTCTGCGGTGATCCCCAGAACGCGCTGACGTGCTGCTTCAGCCGCTTCCTTGGTTTCACCGAAGATCTTGATCGAACCGTCGTCTTCGATGTCGATCGAAGCCTTGGTCTCTTCGCAGATCGCACGGATGGTCGCGCCACCTTTACCGATAACGTCACGGATCTTGTCGGTGTCGATCTTCATCGCGATCATGGTCGGAGCGTTGGCCGACAGTTCGGTACGCGACTGGCCGATGATCTGGTTCATCTGACCGAGGATGTTCAGGCGCGCTTCCAGGGCTTGGCCCAGAGCGATTTCCATGATCTCTTCGGTGATGCCCTTGATCTTGATGTCCATCTGCAGCGCGGTCACACCTTTGGCGGTACCGGCAACTTTGAAGTCCATGTCGCCCAGGTGGTCTTCGTCACCCAGGATGTCGGTCAGAACAGCGAATTTCTCGCCTTCTTTAACCAGACCCATGGCGATACCGGCAACCGGCGCCTTCATCGGAACACCAGCGTCCATCAGGGCCAGGGAAGCGCCGCAAACGGAAGCCATCGAGCTCGAACCGTTGGACTCGGTGATTTCCGATACCACACGGATGGTGTACGGGAACACGTCAGCGGCTGGCAGCATGGCCGAAACCGAACGACGGGCCAGACGGCCGTGACCGATTTCACGACGACCGGCGCCACCCATGCGACCACACTCGCCCACCGAGAACGGAGGGAAGTTGTAGTGCAGCATGAACGGGTCTTTTTTCTCGCCTTCCAGGGTGTCCAGCAGTTGTGCGTCACGGGCGGTGCCCAGCGTCGCGACTACCAGAGCCTGGGTTTCGCCACGGGTGAACAGTGCCGAACCGTGGGTCTTCGGCAGAACGCCGACTTCGATGTTCAGCGGACGTACGGTGCGGGTGTCGCGACCGTCGATACGTGGCTTGCCGTTAACGATGTTTTCGCGAACGGTGCGGTATTCGATTTCGCCGAAAGCGGCTTTGACGTCGGCAGCCGAAGGTTGGCCTTCTTCACCGGACAGCTTGGCAACAACCTGGTCACGCAGCTCGCCCAGACGCGCATAACGGTCGGCCTTGATGGTGATAGTGTAAGCCTGGGAGATCGCTTCGCCGAACTCGGAACGGATAGCAGCCAGCAGCTCGGTGGCTTCTGGAGCAGGTGCCCAGGTCCAGGTTGGCTTGGCAGCTTCGGCAGCCAGTTCTTTAACCGCGTTGATTACGACCTGGAACTCGTCGTGAGCAAACAGTACCGCGCCCAGCATCTGGTCTTCGGTCAGCTCTTTGGCTTCCGATTCAACCATCAGCACGGCGTCCGAAGTACCGGCAACAACCATGTCCAGGCTCGAGGCAGCTTGCTGCTCGTAGGTCGGGTTCAGCAGGTAGCCGGTGCTTTCGTGGAAAGCCACGCGAGCGGCGCCGATCGGGCCGTCGAACGGAATACCGGAGATCGCCAGGGCTGCCGAGGTACCGATCATCGCAGCGATGTCCGGATCGGTCTTTTTGCTGGTGGAAACGACGGTGCAGACAACCTGCACTTCGTTCATGAAACCTTCCGGGAACAGCGGACGGATCGGACGATCGATCAGTCGGGAAGTCAGGGTTTCCTTCTCGGAAGGACGGCCTTCACGCTTGAAGAAACCGCCAGGGATCTTACCGGCAGCGTAAGTCTTTTCCTGGTAGTGAACGGACAGAGGGAAGAAGCCCTTGCCCGGATCGGCTTGCTTGGCACCGACTACGGTCACCAATACGCTGACGTCGTCGTCAACGGTGACCAATACTGCGCCGGAGGCCTGACGGGCGATACGGCCAGTCTCGAGGGTAACGGTCGACTGACCGAACTGGAATTTTTTGATTACCGGGTTCACGGTGTCCTACCTTCTTTGTGGCTCTTGGGGGAACTGGTTTCTTGCGAAATTCTTGGGCAATGCCGGGAATCGGCCCGACGCCTGTCCAGGGTAAAACGTGTATCCAGATAAAACTTGAGGCTGGGAGCCTGCCGGACGCCGGCGGAAACCCGCTGACATCTGACAGACAACCAACCTCATAGCGCAATCGCTGATTAGCGACGCAGACCCAGGCGAGCGATCAGAGCGCTGTAACGGCTCACGTCCTTGCCTTTCAGGTAGTCCAGCAGCTTGCGACGCTGGTTAACCATGCGGATCAGACCACGACGGGAGTGGTGGTCTTTACCGTTGGCCTTGAAGTGACCTTGCAGTTTGTTGATGTTGGCGGTCAGCAGTGCAACTTGCACTTCTGGCGAACCAGTGTCACCAACAGCTTGCTGGTAGTCGGCAACGATTTGAGCTTTTTCTTGAACGTCGAGAGCCATGAGGCAATCCTTTTATCAGGAAACCGTTTCAAAAACAGTTTCAACAGGCCAGGGACAAATCCCTGTATCTATAAATGAGTAGTGACCGTGCCTGTTGACAGCCACACTCGCCGGCCTGCTGTTACACAGACCGGTTTCCGGTCATTCTGACCGAATCAGTCGACGCGGCGCGATGCGCCCGTCTTCGCTCACTTCACCGATACCGATGAAGCGACCGTTGTGATCCTGTACCCGCACCATGCCGAACTTCGGAGCATCCGGGGCACGCACCGGCTGGCCGTTGAGCCAGTAGAACGCGCTCGCTTCCGAGAACTGCAGCAACGGCCAATCCTGCAGGCCGCTGTCCGATGGCATCAGGAAGCGGTCGACCGCTTCGTTGCCGCCTTCGGCATGTACCGCTTCCAGCTCTTCGAGGGTCACGGTCTGCGCCAGGGTGAAAGGCCCGGCCTGGGTACGACGCAGTTCAGCGACGTACGCACCACAACCGAGTTGCTCACCGATATCCTCCACCAGGGTGCGAATATAGGTGCCCTTGCTGCAATCCACCGCAAGACGCGCAGTATCGCCTTCGAAGGCCAGCAATTCCAAGCGCGCAATAGTAACAGAACGCGGTTCGCGCTCCACTACTTCGCCTGCACGGGCCAACTTGTACAGCGGCTGGCCATCACGCTTGAGAGCGGAGTACATCGGCGGTATCTGACTGATTTGCCCACGAAATTTCGGCAGAACCGCTTCAACTTCGGCCTGACCAACGGTCACCGGACGCTCCTGCAAAACCTCACCTTCGGCGTCCGCCGTGGTGGTGGTCTTGCCCAGTTGCGCCAGGGTTTCGTAACCCTTGTCGGAATCGAGCAGATACTGCGAGAACTTGGTCGCCTCGCCAAAGCACAGCGGCAGAACGCCGGTGGCCAGGGGATCGAGACTGCCGGTGTGACCGGCCTTCTCGGCGTTGAGCAACCAGCGGACCTTCTGCAACGCGGCGTTGGAGGTGAACCCCAGCGGCTTGTCGAGCAGGATGATGCCGCTGACGTTACGACGGATACGTTTGACCTGAGCCACCGAGTTACTCCTTGGTGTCTTCGGGTTCTGCCGCAGCCACGTGCTGATTGTCCTCAGCCACGGCGCGCTCGATCAGGGCCGACAGGTGCGCACCCCGCACGACGCTTTCGTCGTAGTGGAAGTGCAATTGCGGCACGCTGCGCAGCTTCATTTCGCGGGCCAGCTGCATGCGCAGGAAACCGGCGGCAGCGTTGAGCACCTTGATGCTTTGCGCGATGTCTTCAGCGTTGTCCTGCCCCATCACGGTGATGAAGATCTTCGCGTGACCGACGTCACGGCTGACTTCCACAGCGGTAATGGTGACCAGACCGACGCGCGGGTCTTTGACTTCACGACGGATCAGTTGGGCCAGCTCACGCTGCATCTGATCGCCGATACGTTGGGTACGGCTGTATTCTTTTGCCATGATTTGTTACCTGTTACTGCCCCGCGGTGAAACCCGCAAGGTCTGAAAGCGGCAAACGCCCGGCCTGACAAAAGCCAGACCGGGCGTTGCGTTTAGAGTCCTGACGCCGTGCCGCGCACTTGCATGCGGCGGCCCGACGTGGCCCTTGAAGTGCGCGAGTCAGAGGCTGCGAGCAACCTGAACCTTCTCGAAGACTTCGATCTTGTCGCCGACTTTGACGTCGTTGTAGCTCTTCACGCCGATACCGCACTCCATGCCGGCACGTACTTCGGAAGCGTCATCCTTGAAGCGGCGCAGGGATTCCAGCTCGCCTTCGAAGATAACGATGTCTTCACGCAGTACACGGATCGGACGGTTACGGTGAACAGTACCCTCGATCACCATGCAGCCGGCGATGGCGCCGAACTTAGGCGAACGGAACACGTCACGGACTTCGGCCACACCGAGGATGTTCTCGCGAACGTCGCTGCCAAGCATGCCGGTCAGGGCTTTCTTGACGTCTTCGATGATGTCGTAGATCACGTTGTAGTAACGCATGTCCAGACCTTCCTGCTCGACGATCTTCCGTGCGCCGGCATCGGCACGCACGTTGAAGCCGAACAGTACAGCGTTGGAAGCCAGTGCCAGGTTGGCATCGGATTCGGTGATACCACCGACGCCGCCACCGACCACGCGCACTTGCACTTCGTCGTTGCCCAGGCCGTTCAGAGCGCCCTGCAAGGCTTCCAGCGAACCACGGACGTCGGATTTGAGGACGATGTTGAGCGTCTTCTTCTCTTCCTGACCCATGCTTTCGAAGATGTTTTCCAGCTTGCCGGCGTGAGCGCGAGCCAGTTTGACTTCGCGGAACTTGCCTTGACGGAACAGAGCCACTTCACGGGCTTTCTTCTCGTCGGCAACCACGCTCATCTCGTCGCCAGCGTCAGGCGTACCGTCCAGGCCGAGGATCTCGACCGGAATGGCCGGGCCCGCTTCCTTGATCGGCTTGCCGTTCTCGTCGAGCATGGCGCGCACGCGGCCATAGTTCGAGCCGACCAGCACCATGTCGCCTTGACGCAGCGTACCGTCCTGAACCAGAACAGTCGCCACCGGGCCACGGCCCTTGTCCAGACGCGATTCAACCACGACACCACGGCCAGGAGCCGATGGAGTGGCAGTCAGTTCGAGGACTTCGGCTTGCAGCAATACAGCTTCAAGCAGTTCGTCGACGCCGGTACCCATCTTCGCGGAAACCGGAACGAATGGAGTGTCGCCACCCCAGTCTTCGGAGGTCACGCCGTGGGCCGACAGTTCGCTACGGATGCGATCGAGATCTGCACCCGGCTTGTCGATCTTGTTCACCGCAACTACCAGCGGAACGCCAGCAGCAACAGCGTGCTGAACAGCTTCGATGGTTTGTGGCATCACGCCGTCGTCCGCCGCAACCACCAGGATCACGATGTCCGTCGCCTTGGCACCACGGGCACGCATGGCGGTAAACGCGGCGTGACCAGGGGTGTCGAGGAAAGTGACCATGCCGCGTTCGGTTTCAACGTGGTATGCACCGATGTGCTGGGTGATACCGCCGGCTTCGCCAGCAGCTACCTTGGCACGACGGATGTAGTCGAGCAGCGAGGTCTTACCGTGGTCAACGTGACCCATTACGGTCACAACCGGCGCACGAGGAACTGCTTCACCTTCGAACTTCAGGGACTCGGCCAGGGAATCTTCCAGAGCGGTGTCGCTGACCAGGGTCACTTTGTGGCCCAGTTCTTCTGCGACCAGCTGGGCAGTTTCCTGATCCAGTACCTGGTTGATGGTGGCCGGGGTGCCCAGCTTGAACATGAACTTGATGATTTCGGCAGCCTTGACCGACATCTGCTGGGCGAGATCGCCAACAGTGATGGTTTCGCCGATCTTCACTTCACGCACGACAGGGCCGGTCGGGCTCTGGAAACCGTGGGCGTTGCGTTTCTTCAGCTTGGCCTTGCCGCGACCGCCGCGACGGAAGCCATCGCTTTCTTCATCGGTAGTGCGTGGCGCCACACGTGGAGCCGGAGCCTTTTCCTTGACCGATGCGCGATGCGGAGCGTTTTTGCGCTCGCCATCACCACCGCCACGACGGTTGTTGTCGTCGGCACGTGGTTTGTCCGGACGGCGCTGTTCGTCACGCTTGCGAGTGTCGGCAGCTGGGGCAGCAGCCACAACCGGCGCGGCTTCGCGCACTGGTTCGGCCACTGGCGCAGGTGCAGCGACGGCTTCGGCAGGAGCGGACGGCGCAGCAGGCTGGCGACGCGCTTCTTCTTCGGCGCGAACGCGGGCTTCTTCTTCAGCCTTCTGACGGGCAGCATTTTCTACTGCGCGACGTTCATCCAGTTCACGCTTGCGCTCGGCTTCGATTTCTTCCGGGCTACGCTGTACGAAAACTTTCTTCTTGCGGACTTCAACGCTGATGCTTTTGCTGCCAGCCACACGCAGGGTGCTGGTGGTTTTACGCTGCAGCGTGATCTTGCGTGGTTCTTCCACTTTCGCCTTGTGGCTGCTTTTCAAGTGGGTCAGCAGGGATTGCTTCTCACTGTCAGTCACATTTTCTTCGGCGGCGGTGTGCGGCAGACCTGCCTCACGCATCTGCTGCAACAGGCGCTCTACCGGTGTTTTGACCTCATCGGCCAGTTGTTTCACCGTGACTTGCGTCATGCACTTCTCTCCTCAGGCCGCGCCTAATTACTCGAACCAGTGGGCTCGGGCGGCCATGATCAACTTGCCGGCACGATCATCGTCAATGCCGTCGATGTCGAGCAGGTCGTCAATAGACTGCTCGGCCAGGTCTTCGCGGGTAATTACGCCGCGCACCGCCAGTTCCATCGCCAAATCCTTGTCCATACCCTCAAGCGAGAGCAGGTCTTCGGCCGGATGGGCGTCTGCCAGCTTTTCCTCAGTAGCGATGGCTTTGGTCAACAAGCGATCCTTGGCACGAGCGCGAAGCTCGTTGACGATGTCTTCGTCAAAGCCGTCGATGTTGAGCATTTCTTCCAACGGTACGTAGGCAATCTCTTCCAGGCTGGTGAAGCCTTCGTCTACCAGCACCTGAGCCAGCTCTTCGTCGACTTCCAGCTCGTCGATGAAGTTGCGCAGGATGTCGCCGGTTTCCGCTTGTTGCTTAGCCTGGATGTCCGATTCGGTCATCACGTTCAGGGTCCAGCCAGTCAGCTGGCTCGCCAGACGCACGTTCTGACCACCACGACCGATGGCCTGAGCCAGATTGTCTGCGCCAACGGCGATGTCCATGGCATGGGCATCTTCGTCAACGATGATGGCCGCCACTTCTGCCGGCGACATGGCATTGATCACGAACTGAGCCGGGTTGTCGTCCCACAGGACGATATCGACACGCTCGCCACCCAACTCGCCCGACACGGCCTGGACGCGCGAACCGCGCATACCGATGCACGCGCCTTGCGGGTCGATGCGTTTGTCCTTGGAGCGGACAGCGATCTTGGCACGCGAACCCGGATCACGGGATGCGGCCATGACTTCGATCAGGCCTTCAGCGATTTCCGGCACTTCGATACGGAACAGCTCGATCAGCATTTCCGGCGCGGTACGCGACAGGATCAGCTGAGGGCCGCGGTTCTCGGTGCGGATTTCCTTGAGCAGCGCACGCAGACGCACGCCAACACGGAAGGTTTCGCGAGAGATGATGTCTTCACGGGCCAGCAACGCTTCAGCGTTATTACCCAGGTCGACGATCACGTTGTCGCGGGTCACTTTCTTCACGGTGCCGGAGATGATTTCTCCCAGGCGCTCGCGATAAGCGTCAACCACTTGAGCGCGCTCGGCTTCGCGCACTTTCTGCACGATGACCTGCTTGGCGGTCTGCGCAGCGATGCGGCCGAACTCGATGGACTCGATCTTTTCTTCAACGACGTCGCCAACCTTGGCGCCAGGGTGCGTTTCAGCAACCTTGCTCGGCCAGGTTTCGATGGCCGGATCATCGAGATCATTCTCTTCGACGACCGTCCAGCGACGGAAAGTTTCGTAAGAACCGGTGTGGCGGTTGATTTCCACACGCAGATCAACTTCGTCTTCAAAACGCTTTTTGGTAGCAGTGGCTAGAGCCAGCTCCAGCGCTTCAAAAATTACGCTTGCCGGTACACCCTTTTCATTGGATACCGACTCAACAACCAGCAGTACTTCTTTGCTCATCGTACGCCTCGCCTTTCGCAAGCCATTGGATCCGCGGGATCCGCGTCTCAGTCAAAACTGGGAATAATGTTGGCCTTGTCGATCATATCGATCGGCAACAGGAACTCATGGTCATCTACCTGCACCACGACGTCCTGCTCTTCTACACCGCGCAGAAGGCCCTGAAAGTTGCGTCGACCTTCGAAAGGCGAGCGCAGCTTGATCTTCACTTGTTCACCGACATATTTGGCAAACTGCTCAAGAGTGAACAGTGGGCGTTCCATGCCTGGCGAGGAAACTTCAAGGGTGTATTCAACGGAGATCGGATCTTCAACATCCAGCACACCGCTGATCTGACGGCTGACGATGGCGCAATCGTCCACCAGTACGCCGCCTTCCTTATCGATATAAACGCGCAACATTGAGTGGCGACCTTGAGCCGAAAACTCAATACCCCAGCATTCATAGCCTAGGGCCACGACCACCGGGGCCAGCAAGGCCTGCAACTCTTCTAGCTTGCTCGACACCTGAACCCCCTCGTGCATGTATGTGCATGCTATGCAAAATAAAAAAATGGGCGAAACGCCCATCCTTGAAACGCCGTCGAACAGCGGCGTCGAAAGTGTCCAGCTAACAAAAAGCCCCTTAAAAGGGGCTCCTTAAACTGGTTGCGGGGGCCGGATTTGAACCGACGACCTTCGGGTTATGAGCCCGACGAGCTACCAGACTGCTCCACCCCGCGACAAAGCTGGGGCGGAAGTATACGACCGATCCCTTATAGGGTCAATGTAACCTTCCACCTGCAAGAAAGCCCGCAACAGCGGGCTCTCCTGACTAATTGGTACCGAGAAGGGGACTCGAACCCCTACACCCTATGGGCACAACCACCTCAAGGTTGCGTGTCTACCAATTCCACCACCTCGGCAATACTACGTTTGAAACTCTTCTTACTTCTGCTCTTGAGCTGGAGGTACGTCAGTCGCTGGAGTAGCCGACTTTTGCTCTTGAAGCACCGGGACATCATCAGAAGCCGGTTGTTGCTTTGGAACTTCCAACACTGCCGGGTTTGGCAAACCTGCTTGAGTCAGCTGATGAGCCTTCTCTTTAGCAAAGTATCCTAACCCCAAGCTGGTTATGAAGAAACCGGCGGCAAGTATAGCAGTAAACTTACTAAGAAAGGTAGAGGAACCTTGGCTTCCGAACACAGTATTTGAAGCACCTGCTCCGAAAGACGCGCCAGCATCCGCACCTTTACCCTGCTGCAGCAAAACCAGAGCAACTACGCCCAATGCACCCAGCAGATGAAAAACGACTACGACTGTTTCCAGCATTTTTTCAGTTTCCCGCGGCGCGACAAATCGCACCGAACTCATCTGCATTCAGGGAAGCTCCACCAATGAGCCCCCCATCGATATCCGGCATGCCGAACAGTTCGACCGCATTGGCCGCCTTCACGCTGCCGCCGTATAGAAGCCGCACACCTCGTGCCACTTCAGAATTCTCTGCCGCCAACTGCTCGCGAATGGCTTTATGCACATCCTGAGCCTGTTGCGGCGTTGCAGTCAGTCCAGTACCAATCGCCCAGACCGGCTCGTAAGCGATCACTGCGTTGGCAAAAGCACCGACACCCAGCTCCTCGATGATACTGCCCAGCTGACGCCCGACAACCTCAAGAGTTTTTCCGGCTTCACGCTGCTCCAGGGTCTCCCCTACGCACAACACCGGAATCAAGCCACATGCCTGTGCCGCTGCGAACTTGCGATTCAGCATTCCGTCTCGCTCGCCCATGATCTGACGGCGTTCGGAGTGCCCGACAAGCACCAGGGAACAACCTGCATCCACCAACTGACTCGGCGCAATCTCGCCCGTCAACGCACCTTGCATGGATTCCACCGCAGAGTTCTGCGCACCGACCGAAATCGATTTGCCTTTCAAGCCATCAATCACTTGATTGATATACAAGCAAGGCGGGAATACCGCGACATCAACACCGCTTGGCAAGGCCAGATGACGAAGGCCGTTGATCAGCTCAGCGACGCTGGCGCGGGTACCGTGCATCTTCCAGTTACCAGCTACCATAGGGCGACGCATGCTGTACCTCGTCGGTCAAAGTGGGCGCAGATGTTACCCAACACAATCAAGGCTGGCAAGCCGAATCAGGCAGAAACTTCAGTTACCAGTTTTGCCAGTTCTTCGGCATAGCCACGAACCTGGGTTTCGTCCTCACCTTCGACCATCACACGCACCAGAGGCTCTGTCCCGGACTTGCGCAAAAGCACACGGCCACGACCCGCCATCGCCTCGGTCACACGCTTGCTGGCTTCCTTGACAGCCGGATGATCAAGCGGGCTGTCGCCACCGCCGAAACGTACATTGATCAGCACCTGAGGACACTTGCGCAGGGCCTGGCGCGTTTGCGCCAAACCTTCGTTACGGGCTTTCAACGCCATCAACACCTGCAACGCCGCGATGATCGCATCGCCAGTCGTCGTGTGATTGAAGCAGACGACATGTCCGGAGTTCTCGCCCCCGACCAGCCAATCACGCTCCAGCAATTCGGCAATCACATAGCGGTCGCCGACATTTGCACGCACAAAAGGAATACCCAGATCCGCCAGAGCCAGCTCCAGACCCAGATTGCTCATCAGCGTACCGACCACCCCCCCCTGCAACTTGCCTCGCTCATGCAGATCGCGCGCAATAATGAAGATCAGCTCATCGCCATCAACAATCGCACCCGTGTGATCAACCATCAACACCCGGTCGCCATCGCCGTCGAATGCGATCCCCAGGTCAGCGTGCTCCGACAGCACCGCCGCCTGCAACTGCCCCATGTGAGTGGAGCCACAGTTGTCGTTGATATTCAGACCATTGGGCTGCGCGGACAGCACCACGACTTCGGCACCCAGCTCACGGAAAACGCTCGGTGCGACCTTGTAGGTTGCTCCGTGTGCGCAGTCGATGACAATTTTCAGGCCAGAAAAACTGGTACCCGTCGGTACAGAACTCTTGCAGAACTCGATATAGCGACCGGACGCATCATTGATTCGCGAAACCTTGCCGATCTTGCTCGACTCAACGACCGTCATCGGCGTATCGAGCAGCTCTTCGATCATCAGCTCCAGCTCATCAGGCAGTTTGGTACCTCTGCCGGAGAAAAACTTGATGCCGTTGTCGTCATGCGGATTGTGCGATGCGCTGATCACGATTCCGGCCTCGGCCTGGAATGTACGCGACAAATAGGCGATGGCCGGAGTCGGCATCGGACCGAGCAGCATCACATCAGCACCTGCGGAAGTCAGGCCGGCCTCAAGGGCCGACTCGAACATGTAGCCGGAAATCCGCGTGTCCTTGCCGACCAGCACCTTGCAGGCGCCCATCTTGCGAAAGGCCATGCCGGCAGCCCAGCCGAGCTTGAGCATGAAGTCAGGAGTAATCGGATATTCCCCGACACGACCACGAATGCCGTCAGTACCAAAATATTTCTTGCTCATAAGTGCTCCATCATTCTTATTCGGCTGATTCCACGGCTGCGAGCATTCGCACCACGTCCACCGTTTCCGCCACATCATGGACGCGCAATATACGCGCACCCTTCACCGACGCCAGTGCAGCCAGTGCCAAACCACCGTATAGACGCTCGCCCACCGGGCGATTCAATGCGTGACCGATCATGCTTTTGCGCGAAACGCCCACCAACAGTGGCCGCCCCAGCGCATGCAGGGCTTCCATATGCTTGAACAAGCTTAGATTGTGCTGCAGGGTTTTGGCGAAGCCGAAGCCCGGATCAAGAATGATCCGCTCGGCCGGAATACCTGCCACCTCACACTGAGCCATGCGCTCGGCGAGAAATTCGCCCACTTCCCGGGTGACATCCTGATAACGCGGATCATCCTGCATGTCGCCAGGCTCGCCGAGCATATGCATGAGACATACAGGCAACCCGGTGGCAGCAGCAGCATCCAACGCGCCATCCCGCCGTAGCGAACGAACGTCGTTGATCAAACCGGCACCCAACCGCGCTGTTTCGCGCATGACCGCCGGAGTGGACGTATCGACCGATATGACCACATCCAGCTCGCGGTTGATCAGCTCAACGACAGGAGCGACACGTTCCAGCTCCTCCAATGGAGAAACCGCCCGCGCGCCGGGCCGGGTTGACTCCCCACCCACATCGATCAGCGTTGCACCCGCCGCAACCATGGTTTCGGCATGACGCAAGGCCGCATCGAGCTGGCTGTATCGGCCACCGTCGGAAAATGAATCGGGAGTGACATTGAGAATGCCCATGACATGCGTCCGGGCCAAATCAAGAACCCGGTTGCCGCAAGGCAACCGGGTCAGGGACTGTACAGAAGTCATTTCAAACCTTAAACGTCGGCAGCCGGACCGCCAATCGGTGTTTCCGGACGCTCGCCCTGAATGACAGGAGGCGTACCAGTACCGGTACCGCCCGACCAGTCGCGAGGCTCGCGAGGTGTACGACCGGCCATGATGTCGTCGATCTGTTCGGCATCGATCGTCTCGTACTTCATCAGGGCATCCGCCATGGCATCGAGCTTGTCGCGATTGTCCGTAAGGATCTGCTTGGCGGTGCCATAGCACTGATCGATGATGCTGCGCACTTCGGAGTCGATCAGCTTGGCTGTCTCACCGGAGAAGCTCGCATTCTGACCGCCACCGCCGCGACCGAGGAATACTTCACCCTCTTCTTCGGCGTACATCAACGGACCGAGTTTTTCCGACAGACCCCACTTGGTCACCATGTTCCGCGCAATCTGACTCGCGCGCATGATGTCGTTGGATGCACCTGTGGTCACACCGTCGAAGCCCAAAGTCATCTCTTCAGCAATACGGCCGCCGTACAGCGAGCAGATCTGACTGATCAGCGCACGCTTGGACAGACTGTAGCGATCCTCTTCCGGCAGGAACATGGTCACACCCAGCGCACGACCGCGCGGGATGATCGACACCTTGTAGACCGGATCATGCTCGGGCACGACGCGACCAACAATGGCGTGGCCTGCTTCGTGATAAGCGGTGTTCTGCTTTTCCTTCTCGGACATGACCATGGATTTGCGCTCGGCGCCCATCATGATCTTGTCTTTGGCCAGTTCGAACTCTTTCATTTCGACGATGCGCTTGCCGGCACGGGCGGCGAACAGCGAAGCCTCGTTGACCAGGTTCGCCAGATCGGCACCGGAGAACCCCGGAGTACCACGTGCGATAACGGCCGGAGCAACGTCGTCACCCATTGGCACTTTACGCATGTGAACCTTGAGGATCTGCTCACGACCACGGATGTCCGGCAAACCAACCACCACCTGACGGTCGAAACGACCAGGTCGCAGCAACGCAGGGTCCAGCACGTCAGGACGGTTGGTCGCAGCGATGACGATGATGCCGTCATTCATTTCGAAACCGTCCATCTCGACCAGCAACTGGTTGAGCGTCTGTTCGCGCTCGTCGTGACCGCCACCCATGCCCGCACCACGATGGCGACCAACGGCGTCGATCTCGTCGATGAAGATAATGCACGGAGCGTGTTTCTTGGCCTGTTCGAACATGTCACGAACGCGGCTGGCACCGACACCTACGAACATTTCGACGAAGTCGGAACCGGAAATGGTGAAGAACGGCACTTTGGCTTCGCCGGCAATCGCCTTGGCCAGCAAGGTTTTACCGGTACCCGGAGGGCCGACCATCAGCACGCCGCGAGGAATGCGGCCGCCCAGGCGCTGGAACTTGCCCGGATCACGGAGGAACTCGACCAGTTCGCCCACTTCTTCCTTGGCTTCGTCGCAACCGGCAACGTCAGCCAGGGTGGTTTTCACCTGATCTTCGGACAGCAGACGCGCCTTGCTCTTGCCAAAGCTCATCGGCCCGCCCTTGCCGCCCGCACCGCCCTGCATCTGGCGCATGAAGAACATGAACACCGCGATGATCACCAGGATCGGGAAGCTGGCCACCAGAAGCTGGGTCCAGATGCTTTGCTGCTCAGGCTGCTTGCCTTCGACTACAACGTGGTTGTCGACAAGATCGCCGATCAGGCCATTGTCCTGGATTGCCGGACGAATGGTCTTGAAGCTGTCGCCATCGTTGCGCTTGCCGGTAATCACGTAGCCGTCGACGGCCACGCGCTCGACCTTGCCATCCTTGACCTGCTGGATGAAGTCGGAATAGTTGAGGGTCTGCGGCTCGTTAGGGCTGGAGAAGTTGTTCATCACCGTCACCAGGACAGCCGCGATGATCAACCACAGGATCAGATTCTTTGCCATATCGTTCAATTAACTACCCTCTGAAGCAAGCTCCGCTACTGGCGCGCGCTTCGCATGATATTCACCGGCCTAACTTACTACATTACCTACAGCTCTGGCAGGCGCCGTCTGTAACCCTTTGTGAAACACTTTCTACACAATATTCGCTTATGCGCGCGGGGCGAAATACGAAAAACCTATCACCCCGCCAAAAAACCTCGTTTTACTCGCTACGACCGCGATAGCCCCAAGCCAGCATGTACTGCTCGCGAGAGCTGCCACGAGAGGAGTCCGGCTTGATCATCTGGATCTTGTCGAACTTCTTTCGAGCATCCTTCAGGTAAACATCGAACCCTTCGCCCTGAAAAATCTTGATCACGAAATTGCCACCCGGCTTGAGAATCCGCTCCGCCAGATCAAGCGCCAGCTCGCAAAGGAACATGGCTTTTGGCATATCCACTTCAGGCGTACCACTCATATTGGGGGCCATATCGGAAATCACAAGGTCCACCTGCGAATTACCCACAGCCTCAAGGATCTGAGCGAGCACTGCATCCTCGGTGAAGTCACCCTGAATGAAAGTCACGTCCGGAATGCTGTCCATTTCCAGGATGTCCGAGGCGATCAATCGCCCCTGACCACCGATCAGCCGGCTGGTGACCTGCGACCAGCCGCCAGGCGCCGCGCCGAGGTCGACGACGTTCATGCCCGGACGGATCAGTTTGTATTTCTCCTGGATCTCCAGAAGCTTGTAACTCGCACGCGAGCGGTAGCCATCCTTCTGCGCTTGCTTCACATAGGGATCATTGACATGTCTTTTCAGCCAACCAAGGCTTGTCTTGGAACGCGCCATTGGGCACCTCGTTGATTAGGGTCGTGATTAATTGGGCGGATCCACGAGCCCTCGGGTAAAATGGCCGCCATTTTACAGAATCCAGACGAAAGGGTCAGATTATGCCGCTCACTCCAGAGCAGAAGAAACAGTACAAATCCATTGGCCACCACCTGAAACCAGTTCTGACTGTGGCTGACAACGGTTTGACTGAGGGTGTTCTAGCCGAACTCGAACGCGCATTGGCAGATCACGAGCTGATCAAGATCAAGCTCAACATCCTCGATCGCGAGGCGCGCCTGGCGTCCGTTGCAGAGCTGTGCAAGACCGGCAAGGCCGATCTGGTGCAAGTCATCGGCAAGATGGCACTGATTTACCGCAAGAACTTCAGCGTCAACAAGCAGCTGTCGAACGTCCATCGCTTCAAGTGATGGCGAGGGTCAAGGGTGTGCTTCGCGCACCCTGCCACTCCATCCCGGCACCGGCTGCAATACCAGCACCAACCCGGAAAAACCCAACACAAGAAAGCTGAACACCTGCCAGCGCTGCGCATCCGGCCAGCCGACACGCACTGCGACAAACATCGCACACGCATACAACGCCATCAGCAACACCTGCCCGCGAAAATCCCGCCATAGACTGGCAAGGCCCTCGGCCTGTACCAGCACCAAAGCCTGAAATATCACACACGCGACGGCAAAACCCACTACCGCCACTTCAAACGTACTTGCAACTTCGTCGATCAGCAGCGGAGCCAGGCCAATCCGACCCAGCACCGGCCGCAGACCGAGATGTACCAACCACAGGCCACCGACCCACAACATCTGGGCCAGTTGCCAGAGCATCGCGCCCGCATGCAGCGGGCGCCCACCCTCAGATGTGACGGACTTCGACAATCTCGTACTCGATATCGCCACCTGGCGTTTTCACGACGACCGTATCGCCCTCTTCCTTGGCAATCAAGGCGCGAGCGATCGGCGAGCCGACCGAAATCTTGCCGAGTTTGATGTCCGCCTCATCCTCACCCACGATCTGGTAAGTCACGCTTTCATCAGTCTCGACGTTGGCGATTTCGACGGTAGTGCCGAAAATCACTTTGCCGGTGTGCGGAATGGTCGTCACGTCAATGATCACCGCGTTCTGCAGGCGACCTTCGATGTCACGGATCCGCGCCTCGACCATGCCTTGCTGTTCGCGCGCAGCATGGTATTCAGCGTTTTCTTTCAAATCACCCAACTCGCGGGCCGTACCGATGTCCTGGCTGAGCTTCGGACGAACGACCTTGGTCAGGTGAGCATGCTCTTCTTCCAGGGCCTTGGAGCCCTGGACGGTCATTGGGTATTTATTCATGCCTTCAATCCTGCGTGTAGATCCTGCAAGCGGCGTACGGTCTTCTCGGGACCGAACTTCAGCGCTTCGCAGATAGCTTCGCCAGCAGCAATGGTGGTGGTGCAGTAAATCTTGTGCTGCAAGGCGTTACGGCGAATGGAATAGGAATCGGCGATCGACTGGCGACCTTCGGTGGTGTTGATGATCAGGGTGACTTCGTCATTCTTGATCATGTCGACCACGTGCGGACGACCCTCGGTCACCTTGTTCACGCGACGCACTTTCAGACCTGCGGCTTCGATCAGCTTGGCAGTGCCGGCAGTGGCGACGACTTCGAAGCCCAAGTTGATCAGATCACGGGCCACGCCTGCAACCAGTGGCTTGTCATCGTCGCGCACGCTGATGAATGCGGTACCGCCGGTCGGCAGCACTTCGCTGGCGCCCATCTGGGCTTTGGCAAAGGCTTCGCCGAAGGTGTCGCCGACGCCCATCACTTCACCGGTGGACTTCATCTCTGGGCCGAGGATCGGGTCAACACCTGGGAACTTGGCGAACGGGAACACCGCCTCTTTCACGCTGTAGAAGTTCGGAATGATTTCCTTGGTGAAGCCGATTTCCTTCAGGGTTTTACCGGCCATCACGCGAGCCGCGACCATTGCCAGGGAAATACCGATGCACTTCGACACGAACGGTACGGTACGGGAAGCACGCGGGTTGACTTCGATGACGTAGATGTCTTCGCCTTGCAGCGCCAACTGAACGTTCATCAGGCCGACCACGCCCAGCTCCAGGGCCATTTTCTTGACCTGTTCGCGCATCTCGTCCTGGATGTGCGCCGGCAGCGAGTACGGCGGCAGCGAGCACGCGGAGTCACCGGAGTGAACGCCCGCCTGTTCGATGTGCTGCATGATCGCGCCGATCACTACGTCCTTGCCGTCGCAGACCGCATCCACGTCCATCTCGATGGCGCAGTTGAGGAAGTGGTCGAGCAGCACCGGGCTGTCGTTCGACACTTGCACCGCGTCACGCAGGTAACGCTTGAGTTCTTCTTCCTTGTAAACGATTTCCATCGCCCGGCCGCCCAGTACATAGGACGGACGCACCACCAGCGGGTAACCGATCTTCGCGGCAGCGCGAACGGCTTCGTCTTCGCTGCGCACGGTGGCGTTTGGTGGCTGACGCAGGTTCAGGCGCTCGACCATTTGCTGGAAGCGCTCACGGTCTTCCGCACGGTCGATGGCGTCAGGGCTGGTGCCGATGATCGGCACGCCGGCCGCTTCCAGAGCACGAGCCAGCTTCAGAGGCGTCTGGCCGCCGTACTGGACGATCACGCCTTTCGGCTTCTCGACGCGGCAGATTTCCAGCACGTCTTCCAGGGTCACTGGTTCGAAGTACAGACGATCGGAAGTGTCGTAGTCAGTGGAAACGGTTTCCGGGTTGCAGTTGACCATGATGGTCTCGTAACCGTCATCGCGCAGCGCCAGTGCCGCGTGAACGCAGCAGTAGTCGAACTCGATGCCCTGACCGATACGGTTCGGGCCACCGCCGAGGATGATGATTTTGTCGCGACCGGACGGCGCAGCTTCGCACTCTTCCTCGTAGGTCGAGTACAGATAGGCGGTGTCGGTGGCGAACTCGGCCGCGCAGGTGTCCACGCGCTTGTAGACCGGGAACACTTCCAGCTTGTGGCGGTGAGTGCGCAGGTTTTTCTCGGTGACGCCCAGCAGCTTGGCCAGACGCTGGTCGGAGAAACCTTTGCGCTTGAGCTTGTACATCAGATCGCGGTCGATAGCGGACAAACCGAGGGTCTTGACCTTCTCTTCGTCCTTGATCAGGTCTTCGATCTGCACCAGGAACCACGGATCGATCATGTTCATGCCGAAGATTTCTTCGACGGTCATGCCGGCGCGGAAGGCGTCCGCCACGTACCAGATACGCTCGGCGCCCGGCACGGTCAGTTCGCGCTTGAGCACGCTCATGCTTTCCGGGTTGCTCAGGTCGACTTTCTCGTCCAGACCGCAAACGCCCACTTCCAGACCGCGCAGGGCTTTCTGCAGGGATTCCTGGAAGGTACGGCCGATGGCCATGACTTCACCGACTGACTTCATCTGGGTGGTCAGGCGCGCGTCAGCGTTGGCGAACTTCTCGAAGGCGAAGCGCGGCAGCTTGGTCACGACGTAGTCGATGGACGGCTCGAAGGACGCCGGGGTACGGCCGCCGGTGATGTCGTTCTGAAGTTCGTCGAGGGTGTAACCAACGGCCAGCTTGGCCGCGATCTTGGCGATCGGGAAACCGGTGGCTTTCGAGGCCAGAGCCGACGAGCGGGATACACGCGGGTTCATCTCGATCACGACCATACGGCCGGTGTCCGGGCAGATACCGAACTGAACGTTGGAACCGCCGGTCTCGACGCCGATCTCGCGCAGTACGGCCAGCGAGGCGTTGCGCAGGATCTGGTATTCCTTGTCAGTCAGGGTCTGAGCCGGGGCAACGGTGATCGAGTCACCGGTGTGCACGCCCATCGGGTCGAAGTTTTCGATCGAGCAGACGATGATGCAGTTGTCCTTTTTGTCGCGGACAACTTCCATTTCATATTCTTTCCAGCCGATCAGGGATTCGTCGATCAGCAGTTCCTTGGTTGGCGACAGGTCCAGACCACGGGCGCAGATTTCTTCGAACTCTTCACGGTTGTAAGCGATACCGCCACCGGTGCCGCCCATGGTGAAGGACGGACGGATGATGCACGGGAAGCCCAGGCGCTCGAGCACCGCGTTGGCTTCTTCCATGCTGTGGGCGATACCGGAACGCGGGCATTCCAGGCCAATGGCCTTCATCGCCTTGTCGAAACGCGAACGGTCTTCAGCCTTGTCGATGGTGTCGGCGTTGGCACCGATCATCTCTACGCCGAACTTCTCCAGAACGCCTTCGCGCTCCAGGTCCAGGGCGCAGTTCAGAGCAGTCTGGCCGCCCATGGTTGGCAGCACGGCATCCGGACGCTCTTTTTCGATGATCTTGGCAACGGTCTGCCACTTGATCGGCTCGATATAGGTGGCGTCGGCCATGTCCGGGTCGGTCATGATGGTGGCCGGGTTGGAGTTCACCAGGATGACGCGGTAACCCTCTTCGCGCAGGGCTTTACAGGCCTGGGCGCCGGAGTAGTCGAATTCGCAGGCCTGGCCGATAACGATCGGGCCAGCGCCGAGAATCAGGATGCTTTTAATGTCTGTACGTTTTGGCATGGGTTTGTCACTCAAATCCGCAGGTCAGTCGGCAAGCCGTCTTGATCGATTTCTGAAGTCCCGAGGGGGCCGCCGGTTCCGGGGCCGCCCTCGAGGGGCTTCTCGCTACAGTCTCAAGGCGAGCGCTTAGCGTCGCTTGGCCATCTCGTTGATGAAGCGGTCAAACAGAGGGGCCACATCGTTCGGGCCCGGGCTCGCTTCAGGGTGACCCTGGAAGCTGAACGCGCTCTTGTCGGTGCGCTCGATACCTTGCAGGGTGCCGTCGAACAGCGATTTGTGGATCGCGCGGACGTTGGCTGGCAGGGTTTCTTCGTCAACCGCGAAGCCGTGGTTCTGGCTGGTGATCATCACGACGCCCGTGTCCAGATCCTGCACCGGGTGGTTGGCACCGTGGTGGCCGTGGCCCATTTTCAGGGTCTTGGCACCGGAGGCCAGAGCCAGCAGCTGGTGGCCGAGGCAGATGCCGAAGACCGGAATTTCGGTTTCCAGTACTTCCTTGATCGCCTTGATCGCGTAGTCGCAAGGCTCCGGATCACCAGGGCCGTTGGACAGGAACACGCCGTCCGGTTTCAGAGCCAGTACGTCGGCAGCCGGAGTTTGCGCTGGAACAACAGTGACGCGGCAGCCGCGCTCGACCAGCATGCGCAGGATGTTGACCTTGACGCCGTAGTCATAGGCAACCACGTGGTAAGGCAGCTCGGAGGCTTCGATGGTCGCGTGGCTGTCGGTTTTCAGATCCCAGACAGTGGAGCGCCATTCGTATTGGGTCTTGGTGCTGACGACTTTCGCCAGGTCCATGCCCTTCAGGCCCGGGAAGCCTTGCGCCGCGGCGATGGCCGCTTCTTCGGAGATGTTGTCGCCGGCCATGATGCAGCCGTTCTGTGCGCCTTTTTCACGCAGGATGCGGGTCAGGCGGCGGGTGTCGATACCGGCGATCGCCACAACGTTGTTGGCTTTCAGGTAATCGGACAGGGACATCGTGTTACGCCAGTTGCTCGCTACCAGCGGCAGGTCACGGATGACCAGGCCAGCGGACCAGACGCGATCGGACTCGGCATCTTCCGGCGTGGTGCCGGTGTTGCCGATGTGCGGGTAAGTCAGGGTAACGATCTGTTGGGCGTAGGAAGGATCGGTAAGGATTTCCTGATAGCCGGTCATTGCGGTGTTGAACACCACCTCACCAACGGTCTGACCGTCGGCTCCAATGGCTTCGCCGCGAAAAATGCTGCCATCAGCAAGGGCGAGTATGGCTGGCTTAGTCAAGAAGACCTCCCGTAAATAACGCATGAAAGGGCAATCGCAGGTTGTAAAAAAGCGGAGTGACGTATGGACACGTCACCCCGCTTCTTCACTGAATTATTCTGCGCGCTTTTAGTGGACACACTAAAGCTGTAGCTTACAGAAAAAGGGTTTTTTGGTCTACCGCCAATGAGGCCGAAAGGCCGGAGAATGCGACAGGGCGTCGCTCGGCGGAGTAAAACCGGCGCAAACAGGGCGTTTGCGCCGGCTTCAGAACATCTCAATGCAAGTCGAGCACGTCCTGCATGTCGTACAAACCAGGCTCACGAGCATCCAGCCACAACGCCGCACGCACCGCGCCCTTGGCGAACGTCATGCGACTCGAAGCCTTGTGCGTGATCTCCAGTCGCTCGCCCTCGCAGGCGAACAACACCGTGTGATCACCCACCACATCACCACCGCGAACAGTGGCGAAACCGATGGTTTCGCGCTCACGAGCACCGGTGTGGCCTTCACGACCATAGACCGCGACTTTCTGCAGATCACGATCCAGCGCATTGGCGATCACTTCACCCATGCGCAGGGCCGTACCCGACGGCGCATCAATCTTGTGCCGGTGATGGGCTTCGATGATTTCGATGTCCGCATCATCCGCCAACACCCGTGCCGCCATGTCGAGCAGCTTCAGCGACAGATTGACGCCGACACTGAAGTTGGCGGCGAAGACGATCGGGATATCCTTGCCCGCGTCGGCCAGCAATTGCTTCTGCGCAGCATCCAGCCCGGTCGTGCCGATCACCATCGCCTTGCCGGCCTTGCGGCAGAAGGCCAGGTTTTTCAGCATCACTTCCGGCAGGGTGAAGTCGATCAACACATCGAACTCTTCCGCCACTGATTCCAGATTCCCGGACAGCGGCACGCCGATTCGACCGAGCGAAGCCAGCTCACCGGCATCCACACCGATCAGCGTACTGCCAGGGCGGACAATCGCGGCCGTCAGACCGGTCAGCGGCGCGCGCTGCTGCACCGCCTCGACCAGAATCTTGCCCATGCGCCCGGCAGCGCCCATCACAGCTATACGTCGCATGCCGACTCCTTACAGATCGCCGAAGAAGCGTTTCACACCGTCGAACCAACCGGTGGTTTTCGGGGAGTGGCTGTTGTCGTCCGCCAGGGAGCTGCGGAACTCTTCCAGCAGTTCACGTTGACGACGGGTCAGGTTGACCGGCGTTTCGACGGCCACACGGCACATCAGATCGCCCGCCCCACCGCCACGCACTGGCGCAACACCCTTGCCGCGTACGCGGAACTGCTTGCCGGTCTGCGTCCCTTCCGGAATCTTCAGTTTTACGCGACCGTCGAGGGTCGGAATTTCCAGCTCGCCGCCCAGGGCTGCGTCGACGAAGCTGATCGGCACTTCGCAGAACAGGTGCTTGCCGTCACGCTGGAAGATGTCGTGTTCGCGGACGTTGATCACCACGTACAGGTCGCCGGTCGGCCCACCCTGAGTGCCCGCCTCGCCTTCGCCGGACAGACGAATGCGGTCGCCAGTGTCGACACCGGCCGGCACTTTGACGGAGAGGGTTTTGTACTCTTCAACGCGACCGTCACCGTGGCAGGAGTCGCATGGATCGGAAATGATCTTGCCCTGGCCATGGCAGCGCGGGCAGGTCTGCTGCACCGAGAAGAAGCCTTGCTGCATGCGCACCTGACCGATGCCGCCGCAAGTCGGGCAAGTCGAAGGCGACGAGCCTTTCTTCGCGCCCGAACCATCGCAAGGCTTGCAGTTGACCAGTGTCGGAACGCGGATATTCACGGTGGTACCGCGTACCGCTTCTTCCAGGTTCAGCTCCAGGGTGTAGCGCAAATCGCTGCCACGCTGGGCGCCGCCACGGGAACCGCCGCGACCGCCACCGAAGAAGTCACTAAAGACATCACCGAAGATGTCGGAGAAGTTCTGACCGCCGAAGCCTGCACCGCCGCCACCCATGCTCGGGTCGACGCCGGCATGACCGTACTGGTCGTACGCTGCACGCTTGCTGGAATCGGACAGCACTTCGTAGGCTTCGTTGGCCTCTTTGAACAGTTCTTCCGACGCTTTGTCATCGGGATTACGGTCCGGGTGATGCTTCATCGCCAGACGGCGATAGGCCTTTTTCAGGTCTGCTTCGCTTGAGCCGCGCTCAACACCCAACACTTCGTAATAGTCACGCTTAGCCATAAGTTCTTCATACTCTTGAGGACGTTCGGCAAACCCCTCCTGAGCTTCGCCAAACTCGTTGAGCCCCAATACAGGCCCGGACCCAACTCACGTCAATTCAACGATCCTGGTCTTTGGTTCATGCGGTATTTGCGGCGCGAAAAGCAGGAGCATTCCCGGCCATACCGCCAGCACCCGAACCTTGTCGCATGCTGTAAAAATTCGCGTATTCCAGATACGCCAACGCGGGAGCAAGCTCCCGCGCGGCGACATCCTACCAGTCACCGCCGCAAGGCAGTCAACCGGGCGACCAACAACTTACTTGTGGTCTTTGACTTCTTCGAACTCGGCATCGACAACATCGTCAGCCTTTTCAGCTTTCTCGTCGTGCGGTGCCGCGCCTTCAGCAGGCTGAGCCTGTTCGGCGTACATTTTCTGGGCAACCGGCGCAGAGACTTTCGACAACTCTTCAACTTTGGCGTCGATGGCAGCCTTGTCGTCGCCTTTGACGGCGGCTTCCAGGGCAACCACGGCCGCTTCGATTGCAGTCTTCTCTTCTGCAGTCACTTTGTCGCCAGCGTCAGCGATCATCTTGCGAGTCGAGTGAACCAGTGCATCACCCTGGTTACGGGCAGCGGCCAGCTCTTCGAACTTGCGGTCTTCCTCGGCGTTCAGCTCGGCGTCGCGCACCATCTTCTGGATTTCTTCATCCGACAGACCAGAGTTGGCCTTGATGGTGATCTTCTGCTCTTTGCCAGTCGCCTTGTCCTTCGCACCTACGTGCAGGATGCCGTTGGCGTCGATGTCGAAGGTCACTTCGATCTGCGGCACACCACGTGGAGCAGGTGGAATGTCGGCCAGGTCGAACTTGCCCAGGGACTTGTTCTGTGCGGCTTGCTTGCGCTCGCCTTGCAGGACGTGAATGGTCACGGCGCCCTGGTTGTCGTCGGCCGTCGAGAACACTTGCGATTTCTTGGTAGGAATCGTGGTGTTTTTCTCGATCAGCGCGGTCATCACGCCACCCATGGTTTCGATACCCAGGGTCAGCGGGCTGACGTCGAGCAGCAGAACGTCTTTCACGTCACCGGCCAGAACGGCGCCCTGGATGGCAGCACCCATGGCAACGGCTTCGTCCGGGTTCACGTCTTTACGTGCTTCTTTACCGAAGAAATCGGTAACTGCCTTCTGCACCAGTGGCATACGAGTCTGACCACCAACCAGAATCACGTCGTCAATTTTGCTGGCGTCGATACCGGCGTCTTTCAGAGCAATACGGCACGGCTCGATGGTACGGTTCACCAGATCTTCGACCAGCGACTCGAGCTTGGCACGAGAGATCTTCACGTTCAGGTGCTTAGGACCAGTCGCATCTGCTGTGATGTACGGCAGGTTGACGTCGGTCGACTGCGAAGAAGACAGCTCGATCTTGGCTTTCTCAGCGGCTTCTTTCAGACGCTGCAGGGCTAGAGGATCGTTCTTCAGGTCCATGCCGGACTCTTTCTTGAACTCGTCGACGAGGTAGTCGATCAGGCGCATGTCAAAGTCTTCGCCGCCCAGGAAGGTGTCACCGTTGGTGGCCAGAACTTCAAACTGGTGCTCGCCGTCAACTTCGGCGATTTCGATCACGGAAACGTCGAAGGTACCACCACCCAGGTCGTAAACGATCACGGTGTGATCGCCCTTGGCCTTGTCCATACCGTAAGCCAGAGCAGCTGCGGTCGGTTCGTTGATGATACGTTTTACGTCCAGACCGGCGATGCGGCCAGCATCTTTAGTCGCCTGACGCTGACTGTCGTTGAAGTACGCCGGAACGGTGATCACCGCTTCGGTCACAGCCTCACCGAGATAGTCTTCGGCGGTCTTCTTCATCTTTTTCAGGACTTCGGCGCTGATTTGCGGCGGAGCCATCTGCTTGCCGGAGGCCTCGACCCAGGCGTCACCATTGTTAGCCTTGACGATCTTGTAAGGCACCAGCTTGATGTCTTTCTGTACAACTTCTTCTTCGAAGCGGCGACCGATCAGACGCTTCACCGCGAACAGTGTGTTGTGCGGGTTGGTCACAGCCTGACGCTTGGCGGACTGACCCACCAGAATTTCACCATCGTTGGCGTAAGCGATGATCGACGGCGTGGTACGCGCGCCTTCGGCGTTCTCGATAACTTTGGCTACGCCGTTTTCCAGCACGGAGACGCAGGAGTTGGTAGTCCCCAGGTCGATACCGATAATTTTGCCCATGTTCACTCTCCCGAAACTTTGGATTTTTTTGCCGCAGCAGTGGTGGCTGACTGCGGTAATACTTAAACGCTTGACTTGTAAATGGGGGCCTTGCGGCTAATTTCAAGCCTTCTCGTCAATCGAAGGCGAAACTGGCGCCGGCGCCTTGCTGACCACGACCATCGCCGGACGCAGCAGGCGACCGTTGAGCTGGTAGCCCTTCTGGAACACCTTCAGAATGCTGTTCGGCTCCAGATCAGCACTTTCCTGCATGGCCATCGCCTGATGCTCCACGGCATTGAACGGTTCGCCTTCCTGCGGGCTTACAGCGACAAGCTGATAGCGCGTGAGGGTGTCGTGAAACATTTTCAGGGTCAGCTCGATGCCTTCGCGCATCGGACGGATGCTTTCGTCATCAGGGCTCGACAGCTCGAGACCACGCTCCAGGCTGTCGACGATCGGCAGCAGATCGCCGGCGAATTTTTCCAGCGCAAACTTGTGCGCCTTTTCGACATCCTGCTCGGCACGGCGGCGGACGTTCTGCAGATCGGCAGCTACGCGCAGCGATTGATCCTGCGCGGCGGCCAATTGCTCTTCGAGCACTTGTACACGGGTCGCCAGGTCATCACCCGAAGTCTCGGGCGCCTGATTGGCTTCTGGGTTTTGCGTATCTACTGTCTGTTCGTCAGCCATAGAATTCTCCTTTCAATATCGTCCGCGAGTTCGATTCGCGCTTCTGCCCAGGTATATGGGGCCGCAAAATCAGGCTTCAAGGGCTGACAACGATTAACCCTACAAAAAAGTGCTGCATTGCCATTTCCTGCGCGATAGGCATTTGATCGGATCATCCCCATCGACCTGAGCGAGGGCATTGTCAGCTCGAAACAAAACACTGTATAAATAACCAGACCTGAAGCCTGGGAGCGGCCTTTATGCTGGTGCACCTGTCCGTACACAACTACGCCATCGTTGAACATCTCGATCTCGAACTCGATCGCGGCATGAGCGTGATTACCGGGGAAACCGGCGCCGGCAAGTCGATCATGCTCGACGCCCTGGGCCTGACGCTCGGTGATCGCGCCGACAGCGGCGTGGTTCGACCGGGCGCCGACAAGGCCGATATCCTGGCGACCTTCGATCTGGCCGACATTCCCGAGGCCAGCGCCTGGCTCGCGGAACGCGACCTGGAAATCGACGGCCCGTGCATCCTGCGCCGGGTCATCACGTCCGAAGGTCGCTCACGCGGCTATATAAATGGCACGCCCTGCCCGCTCGGCGACCTTAAGGCTCTCGGTGAGCTGCTGATCGATATCCACAGCCAGCACGAACACCAATCCCTGCTCAAGACCGACACCCACCGGCGCCTGCTCGACGAGTACGCCGGGGCCACCGATCTGGCGCGCCAGGTTCACCTGGCCGCCCAGCGCTGGCGCCAGACCCGTCAGGAGCTGGAGCGCCTTTCCAACTCCGGCGACGAACAGCGCGCGCGCCATCAGCTGCTCAGCTACCAGCTCGAAGAACTGGAAAACCTCGGCCTCGGCGAAAACGAGCTGGAAGAACTGGAGCAGGAACACAAGAACCTGACCAATGCCGAAACCCTGCTCGGCATCTGCCGACAAGTGGTCGAGCAATGCAGCGAAAGCGATTCCGGCAACGTGCTGAATGCCCTGACGGCCAGCCTCAATCGCCTGTCGAGCGTGAACAATTCGGTCGGCGCGCTGGGTGAGGCGAGCAGCCTGCTGACCAGCGCGCAGATCCAGGTCGAAGAAGCCGTCGGCGAGCTCAATCGTTTTCTCGACAACTTCGACGCCGATCCGGCGCGCCTGCAATATCTGGAAGAACGTCTGGACTCCATCTACACACTGGCACGCAAACACCGCATTCAGCCGACGGAAGTGGCAGAGATGCAGCAGAAGCTGCTCGACGAAATCGAAGCCCTCGACGCCAACGATGAATCCATCGAGCGTCTTGCCGAAGAACTCGCATCCTATGCCCGACACTATCAGGAAAAGGCCCGGGAACTGAGCGAGCTGCGTCATCAGGCGGCCGGCAGCCTGGCCAGCGCGGTGGAGCAGGAGATACAGCGCCTGGGCATGCCCGGCGGTCGCTTCACCATCGAATTGCGCGCCAACAACAGCAGCGAACTGCAACCCAATGGCCTGGAGCAAGTTGAACTGCTGGTCAGCGCCAACCCTGGCCAACCCCTGAAGGCCCTAGCCAAAGTGGCCTCCGGCGGTGAGCTGTCACGGATCAGCCTGGCCATCCAGGTGATTACTGCCCAGACCTCTCGCGTACCGACGCTGGTGTTCGACGAAGTGGACGTGGGCATTGGCGGTCCGACGGCCGAAATCGTCGGCCAGTTGCTGCGCCGCCTCGGGGATCGCGGACAGGTACTGACGGTCACACACTTGCCGCAAGTCGCGGCCCAGGGACATCAGCACCTGTTCGTGCATAAAGTGCGCGGCGAGCAGGCGACTCACACGGCCGTTTCGAAGCTGAGCAAGAATGACCGTATAGAAGAAGTCGCGCGGATGCTTGGCGGCATCGATCTGACCAAAGAGTCTTTGGCGCACGCGAAAAAGATGGTCGTTACCGCAAAGGTTTAAGCACGCCAGAAAGCACGAAGGCGACCCTTGGGTCGCCTTCGCTCGTTTCGCGAACCTGAAATTCGCGCGACATGCTTACTTTTTGTTGCGTACGTACAGTACGAGATTGTGATCAACCATCTCGTAACCGTGCTTCTCGACGATCGCCTTCTGAAGTTTTTCGATTTCTTCGTCGAAGAATTCGATGACTTCGCCCGACTCCACGTTAACCATATGGTCGTGGTGGCCACCGTCGGCCAATTCGAATACCGCGTGGCCGCCGTCGAAGTTGTGACGGACCACGAGGCCAGCCGCTTCGAACTGGGTCAGAACACGGTAAACCGTGGCCAGACCGACGTCCTCACCAGCTTCCATCAACGCCTTGTAGACGTCCTCGGCACTCATGTGACGCTGCTCTGTAGAGTCGAGCATTTGCAGGATCTTGACCCGTGGCAGGGTCACTTTGAGGCCGGCTTTGCGTAGTTCGCTATTTTCAACCATGGTCAGCTTTCTCGCGATGCTGCTTCGCAGCTTCTCTTAATGCGGGTATGATCGGCGTTTACGTTGTCCCAGCCAAGATAGTGGAAGTCGCCCACCGATGCAAAACACCAAGCTCTTGCTAACCAGTTTCACCTTTGTGGGACTGCTCGCACTCGCCGGTTGTTCATTCCCCGGGGTTTACAAAATCGACATCCAGCAGGGCAATGTCGTCACGCAGGACATGATAGACCAGTTACGCCCGGGAATGACCCGGCCGCAAGTACGGTTTATCATGGGCAACCCTCTGCTTGCCGACACGTTCCATGCCAACCGCTGGGATTATCTGTACAGCCTGCAACCTGGTGGCGGTGAACGTCAGCAGGAACGCATGAGTGTCATTTTCGACTCGAATGACCGTCTTGTCAGCCTGTCCGGTGACTTCATGCCGGGCGTCAGCCGTGATGAAGCCATTCTCGGCAAGGACAGTGGCACCAGCGTGACCACTCCTGCTGAAAACGCCGAGCAGCCGAAACCGGAAAAACCGGCCAAGCCAGGCTCCTTGCTGGATCAGATCCAGAAGGACGTCGATGGTGTGGAAACCGTTCCGGTTCCAACGCCAGAACCGCTGGACACCTCGCCGCAATAATTTGCGACGCAATAAAAAACCCGGAAATTCCGGGTTTTTTATTGCCTGCAGATCAGCGCATCACTGATTTCTGGCTTTAGCCTCGGCAGCCTTGGCGGCACGCAATCGGCGCACCTCTTTCGGATCAGCCAACAGTGGTCGATAGATCTCGATGCGATCACCTTCCTGAACCTGTCGAGTATCCGGATCAGCAATCACTTTGCCGAATATCCCCAAAGGACAGCTCTTCAGATCCAGCTCCGGAAATTCAGCATCAATCCCGGATGCCATCAGCGCCGCACGCACCGTCGTACCTTCGGCAACACTGGTTACACGCAACACCTGCCGATCAACCGCCGCATACACCACTTCGATTTCGATCACCGGCTCAACCATGCATCTGCTTGGCGCGCTGGCAGAACGCATCCACCAGCGTATTGGCTGCCTGATTGAACAAAGGCCCGAGCGTCGCGCGGACCAGCGGCCCGGCGTAGTCGAAGGACAGATCCAGACTGATCTTGCAGGCCTTCTCGTTCAGCGCCTTGAACACCCAGACGCCGTGCAGCTGATTGAACGGCCCCTCTTCCAGGTTCATCTCGATCGACTGACCCGGCACCAGCGTATTGCGCGTCACGAAATGCTGACTGAGGCCGCCCTTGGCCACGCCGACACTGGCGCGCATGTGCTCAGGCGAGCTTTCCAGGACTTCAGCAGACGCGCACCACGGCAAAAACTCGGGGTAACGCGCCACGTCATTGACCAGGTCGTAGAGAAATTGCGCCGGGTAAGGCAGCAGCGCCGATCGTTGAATATGTGTCGTCATGTAAGCGTCACTTCCAGAGCTGGGCGGCAAACACTACAAGAATGCCGATGGGCGCCACATAGCGCATCAAGAACAAAGACAGGGCGAACAGCGCCGGGCTGCGAATCGACAATTCATCACGCACCGCCTCACGCCCCATCACCCAACCGGCAAACAGCACGAAGCACAGCCCGCCGAGCGGCAACATGATCCGCGAGGTGAAGAAGTCGATCACCCCAAAGAAGTCCAGGCCACCGGCCGCACCCCATTGGTAGAGATGGAACACCCCGCCATCGTTCACGAAAAATTTGGCTTCCTTCCAGATATTGAAGGAAAACACCGTGCCCAATCCGACGAACCAGCAGGTGAACGCCAACCAGAATGTCACCCAGGCACGACTGACTTTAGTCCGCTCGACCAGATAGGCGACCATCGGCTCCAGCAGGGAAATCGCTGAGCTCCAGGCGGCAATGGCCACCAGAACGAAGAACACCACGCCCATCAACTGGCCGAACAGCACGTTACCGAAAGCAAATGGCAGGCTGACAAACATCAGCCCCGGGCCTTCGCTCGGGTTCAAACCACCGGCGAACACAATCGGAAACAAGGCCAGACCGGCCACCAGCGAAACAAAGGTATCGAGCAGCGCCACACCGACGACCGTGCCGGACAGCGAGGCTTCCTTGGTCATGTAGGCGCCGTAGATCATGATCGAGCCCACGCCCACGCTCAGGGAGAAGAACGCGTGGCCCATGGCCGGCAGCAAGCCGTCGAGGACTTTTTCCGGATGGAAGTCGAACATGAAATGCACGCCCTCCATGAAATGCCCGGTAGTCATGCTGTAGCCCAGCAGAACCAGCACCATCACGAAAAGCAGCGGCATCATGATCCGCAGGCTGCGCTCGAGCCCGGCGACCACGCCCTTGGCGATCACTACTGCAGACAACAGCATGAAAACCGTGTGCCACAGCGTGATACGCCACGGATCGGAGATGACATTACCGAAATACGCCCCGACCTGATCGGCCGTAGCGCCCTGGAAGTCTCCGCGCCCCATATCAATGATGTAATCCAGCGACCAGCCGCCGACCACACTGTAAAAAGACAGGATCAGCAACGCCGTGATCATCCCGGCGAACGCGCCCCACGACCACTTGCCCGAGTGCCCGGCTTCACGCGCCAGCACCTTCAGGGCATTTGCCGGACTCTGACGGGCACGCCGGCCGATCAGGGTTTCAGCGAGCATCACCGGGATGCCGATCAGCGCGATACACGCCAGAAACATCAGCACGAAGGCGCCGCCACCGTAGACCCCGACCATGTAGGGGAATTTCCAGATGCTGCCCAGTCCCACGGCCGAACCGGTCGCGGCGAATATGAAAACCCAGCGGCTAGCCCAACTGCCGTGGACAGAAACCTTGTCTGTCGACATCGTTTATCACGCCCAAGCGTTAGAAAAAGAGGCCGCATTGTCCGGGATTCACTCAACCTGCTCAAGCACGCAGCATCACCGTAGCCGACAGCCGTTTATCTCCATATAATGCCGCCCCTATGGCTAAACAGAAGAAACACCCAACAGGGACCATCGCGCAAAACAAAAAGGCGCGACACGATTACTTCATCGAGCACAAGTTCGAGGCTGGTCTGGTCCTGGCCGGCTGGGAAGTAAAAAGTCTGCGGGCAAGCAAACTGCAACTGGTCGACAGTTACGTGTTGCTCAAGGATGGCGAAGCCTGGTTGCTCGGCAGCCACATCACGCCTCTGATGACCGCCAGCACCCACGTCATTGCCGACCCGGTGCGTACCCGCAAGCTGCTGCTCAACCGCCGCGAGCTGGACAAGCTCGCCGCCGCCGTGCAGCAGAAGGGTTACGCCTGCGTGTGCCTGTCCTGGTACTGGAGCAAGCACATGGTCAAGTGCGAGATCGCACTGGGCAAGGGCAAGAAGGAATACGACAAGCGTGATACCGAACGCGAACGCGACGCCGGTCGCGAGTTGCAGCGTGCGGTGCGCAACAAGGGCAAGGAAGACTGATTTCTCTGCCCTGATGACCGTTCCGCGCCCGGCACGGGAACGGTCATGCCTACATCCCTTTGCGTCGCTCGGCGCGAGCCATGCGCTGTACTTCCTGTCGCACTTCTTCCAGCACTTCCTGAACATAGAGAATGTGTCGGCTGGACACCTCACGCGCCTGTTCCGCGCGCCCCTCGATAATCGCCAGATACAACTCCCGATGCTGGGTGATCAGCATATCGCGGGTTTCCGTGCGCTGCTTGTACATGCCACCGATGTTGGTCACGACGTTGCGCTTGAGCAGATCGAACAGCCCGCGAATGGTGTGCAGCAACACCGCGTTGTGACTGGCTTCGGCAATCGCCAGATGGAATTTCGCATCCGCCGCGCCCTCTTCCGCCCGGCTCACTTCGTCATGACGCGAATAGCAGTCCTGTAATTCTTCAAACGCAGCCGTCAGCCGTTCACGATCCACATCCGTGGCGCGCAATGCCGCGTAATAGGCGCACGATGCCTCCAGCGTGTGGCGAAATTCCAGCAAATCGCGCTGCGCCTCGGGATTGCTTTCCAGCAATTGCAGCAGCGGATCGCTGAACGTCGAACCGAGGCTTTCCACGACATAGTTGCCGCCGCCCTGTTTGCTGACCAGCAAGCCCTTGGCCGCGAGTTTCTGAATCGCTTCGCGCAACGAGGGCCGGGAAACGCCGAACTGTTCCGCCAGAGTCCGCTCGGCCGGCAGACGCTCGCCAGACTTCAGCGTGCCCTCGAGAATCATCCCTTCCAGTCGCTCGACAATGTCGTCAGACAAACGGCGCTGACGTATCTGATCAAACCCCATCACTCAACTCTCCACCATCCCGACCGCTCGCCGGGCTCTCTATTCTGGCCTATCGGCGCGTTGCCGACACCTGCCAGATGACACTTGGGCGACCGGATCAGATCGAGCTCTGCACCGGTTGTTCGACAAAAGTTTTAGGGCGGCAAATTGACACACCGATATCAAGGCTTTTACCCTAGCCAACAGCGATTGTAAATTGGTCTTACCAATTAACCAAGAACGCTGACAGTGCCTGACCAACAACAATTAGGGGCCACCCCATATGCAAACCTGGCAACAGCTCTACAGCCCGCTCGGCAGTCTTGGCGCGTCCGCACTCGCGGCCGTCATCCCCATCGTTTTCTTCTTCCTCGCCCTGGCGGTGTTCCGCCTCAAAGGTCATGTGGCCGGCAGCATCACGCTCGCCTTGGCGATCCTTGTGGCGATCTTCGCGTTCCAGATGCCGGTCGACATGGCGTTCGCCGCTGCCGGATATGGCTTCGCCTATGGTCTGTGGCCGATTGCCTGGATCATTGTGGCGGCGGTGTTCCTGTACAAACTGACGGTCAAGAGTGGCCAGTTCGAGGTCATCCGCAGCTCGGTGCTGTCGATCACTGACGACCAACGCCTGCAGGTGCTGCTGATCGGTTTCTGCTTCGGCGCCTTCCTCGAAGGTGCCGCCGGCTTCGGCGCGCCAGTGGCGATTACCGCTGCGCTGCTGGTTGGCCTGGGTTTCAACCCGCTGTACGCCGCCGGCCTGTGCCTGATTGCCAACACCGCACCGGTGGCGTTCGGCGCGCTGGGGATTCCGATCATCGTGGCCGGACAAGTCACCGGCATCGACGCGTTCAAGATCGGCGCCATGACCGGCCGCCAACTGCCGCTGCTGTCGCTGTTCGTGCCGTTCTGGCTGGTGTTCATGATGGACGGCCTGCGCGGCGTGCGTGAAACCTGGCCAGCCGCACTGGTTGCCGGCCTGAGCTTCGCTGTCACCCAATACTTCACTTCGAACTTCATCGGCCCGGAACTGCCGGACATCACGTCGGCCCTGGCCAGTCTGATTTCGCTGACCCTGTTCCTGAAGGTCTGGCAACCGAAACGTGCCGCCGGCCAGCACATCGTCGGCGCCGTATCCGCTTCGGTGGTCTCCGCCAGCGTCGGCGGTTTCGGCCAGAAGCGCACCACCGTCGCTTCGCCCTACAGCCTCGGGGAAATCTTCAAGGCGTGGTCGCCGTTCCTGATCCTCACCGTACTGGTGACCATCTGGACCCTCAAGCCTTTCAAAGCCATGTTCGCTGCCGGCGGTTCGATGTACGCCTGGGTGTTCAACTTCGCGATTCCGCACCTGGATCAACTGGTGATCAAGACCGCGCCGATCGTTGCCGCCCCGACCGCGATTCCGGCCGTGTTCAAACTCGACCCGATTTCCGCGACCGGCACGGCGATTTTCTTCTCCGCACTGATCTCGATGCTGGTGCTGAAGATCAATTTCAAAACTGGTCTGACCACTTTGAAAGAAACCTTCTACGAACTGCGCTGGCCGATCCTGTCGATCGGCATGGTGCTGGCGTTTGCCTTCGTCACCAACTATTCCGGCATGTCCTCGACCATGGCTCTGGTGCTTGCCGGAACTGGCGCAGCGTTCCCGTTTTTCTCGCCATTCCTCGGCTGGCTCGGCGTGTTCCTCACCGGTTCCGATACCTCGTCCAACGCCCTGTTCAGTTCGCTGCAAGCGACCACCGCACACCAGATCGGGGTCAACGACACCCTGCTGGTGGCGGCCAATACCAGCGGCGGCGTGACCGGCAAGATGATCTCCCCGCAATCGATCGCCGTGGCCTGCGCCGCGACCGGTCTGGTGGGCAAGGAGTCCGATCTGTTCCGCTTCACCCTCAAGCACAGCCTATTCTTTGCCACGATCGTCGGCCTGATCACTTTGGCCCAGGCCTACTGGTTCACCGGCATGCTGGTGCATTAAGACTACAAGCGACATGGAAAAAACCGACGCCGGTTCGTGATTCCGGCGTCAGCAATTCACAACCCGGTCTGTAAGGCTGCTGAAAGCAACGCGCTCTATATTCGGCAGCCTCAACAGACGGATAACCGGGCCCACCCGGAGACACGCCTGATGAGCGAGCTTTTTTACAACGCTGTGCCCAACGCCACTCGCGTCGCACCGCCACTGCCCGAACCCCGGCAATACCCCAGCGAGAAACCGTCGCGGGTCTACCTGTTCGGCACGTGCGTGGTCGACCTGTTCTATCCGGAAGCCGGGATGGACGCGATCCACTTGCTGGAGCGCGAAGGCATCCGGGTCGACTACCCGCAAGGGCAGAGCTGCTGCGGACAACCGGCCTACACCTCGGGTTACACCGAGCAGGCACGGACGGTGGCGCGCTCGCAACTGGCGCTGTTTGCCGGGGACTATCCGGTGGTGGTGCCGTCGGGTTCGTGCGCCGGAATGATCCGCGAGCATTACGCCGACTTGTTCAAGGACGAGCCGGAAACGCTGAAACAGGTTCAGGCCCTCGCGGCCCGCACCTATGAATTGGCCGAGTTTCTGCTGTTCGTCTGCAAGGTGCAGCTCAAGGACAGTGGCGAGCCGGTGAAAGTGGCGCTGCACACCTCGTGTTCGGCGCGACGGGAAATGAACACCCACCTGCACGGCCGCGAGTTGTTGGCGCAGCTGAGCAACGTGGAACGGGTCAACCACGATCACGAAAGCGAATGCTGTGGCTTCGGTGGGACATTCAGCGTCCGTATGCCAGACATTTCCGGCGCGATGGTGGCTGACAAGACCCGGGCGTTGAAGGAATCCGGCGCGCATCAGGTACTCAGCGCCGACTGCGGCTGCTTGATGAACATCAACGGCTCGCTGGAAAAACAGCAGGAAGCGCTGCGCGGGCAACACCTGGCGAGCTTCCTCTGGCAACGAACCGGAGGTGCGCGATGAGCACTTCCACGATTATTCCTACGGTTGCCGTAGAAGAAGACTTCCGCACCCGGGCGCACAACGCCCTGGGCGATTCGCAGTTACGGAACAACTTCCGCACCGCGATGGATTCACTGATGACCAAGCGGGCAGCGGCTTTCAGCGATGCCCACGAAAGAGAACACTTACGCGCCCTGGGCAACTCGATCAGGGCGCGTGCGCTCTCCAAGTTGCCCGACCTGCTCGAGCAACTGGAACAGAACCTGACCCGCAACGGTGTGACAGTGCACTGGGCGGAAACGGTGGACGAGGCCAATGGCATCGTCCTTTCGATCATCCGCGCTCACGAGGCGCGGCAAGTGATCAAGGGCAAATCGATGGTCAGCGAAGAGATGGAGATGAACCATTTCCTCGAGGCTCGGGACATTGAGTGTCTGGAGTCCGACATGGGGGAGTACATCGTCCAGCTCGACCACGAGAAGCCTTCTCACATAATCATGCCGGCAATCCACAAGAATGCCGGTCAGGTCGCGTCCTTGTTCCACGACAAACTTGGCGTGGAATACACCAAGGACGTTGACCAACTCATTCAGATCGGTCGCAGGGTCCTGCGGCAGAAATTCTTCGAAGCGGACATCGGCGTCTCCGGTGTCAACTTCGCGGTGGCCGAAACCGGCACACTGCTGCTGGTGGAAAACGAAGGCAACGGCCGCATGACCACCACCGTGCCACCGGTGCACATCGCCGTCACCGGCATCGAAAAAGTCGTGGAAAACCTGCGCGACGTGGTGCCGCTGCTGTCATTGCTGACCCGCTCGGCGCTGGGCATTCCGATCACCACCTACGTCAACATGATCTCCGGCCCGCGCAAGGAACATGAACTCGACGGTCCGCAGGAAGTGCATCTGGTGCTGCTCGACAACGGTCGCAGCCAGGCCTTTGCCGACAGCGAACTGCGCCAGACGCTGAACTGCATCCGCTGCGGCGCCTGCATGAATCATTGCCCGGTCTACACCCGTGTCGGCGGCCACACCTACGGCGAGGTTTACCCTGGCCCGATCGGCAAAATCATCACCCCGCACATGGTCGGCCTGGCGAAAGTCCCGGATCACCCGAGCGCGTCTTCGTTATGCGGCGCCTGCGGTGAAGTGTGTCCGGTAAAAATTCCTATTCCCGCACTGCTGCGCCGCCTACGCGAAGAGAACGTCAAAGCCCCCGACAGCCCTCATCAAGTGATGCGCGGTCAGGGCAGCAAATACTCGCGGAAGGAACGCGTCATCTGGAACGCCTGGGCGAAGCTCAACAGCTCACCAACCCTGTATCGACTGTTTGCGTTTTTCGCCACACGCCTGCGCGCGCTGGTGCCTAACAATGTCGGCCCGTGGACGCAGAATCACAGCGCGCCGAAACCCGCCGCCCGCTCATTGCATGACATGGCTCGCGAACACCTGGCCAAACAAGGAGACCGTTGATGAGCGCCAAGCAAAATATCCTCGGCAAGTTGCGTAAAAGTCTGACCGGCACCACGCCGATTGCCGACAACTTTGACGTCGATCTGGTGACCCAGCCTTACACCTACAGCGCCGAACAACGGATCCCGCAACTGCGCAAATTGATGGAAGCGGTGCACACCGAAATCCACCTGAGTTCCGCTGATGGGTGGCCGGCGCTGCTGGCGCAATTGCTGCGCGACCGCCAGTTGCCGAGCCTGCTGATCGCACCGACTACACCTCACGGGCAGCGCATCACACAGCACTGGGCGAACAATCCTGATCTGCCGGCGCTGAAGTCCTACGACCGCCCAATGGAAGAGTGGAAAGCCGAGTTGTTCAACGACACCCCGGCCAGCCTGACCGGCACTCTCGGCGCGATTGCCGCCACCGGCAGCCTGATTCTGTGGCCGACCCGCGAAGAACCACGGCTGATGAGCCTGGTGCCTCCGGTGCATTTCGCCCTGCTCAAGGCCAGCCAGATCCGCGACAACTTCTATCAGGTGCAACAGGAATTCGAGTGGGCACAGGGCATGCCGACCAATGCATTGCTGGTCTCCGGCCCATCGAAAACCGCCGACATTGAACAAGTGCTGGCTTACGGCGCCCACGGCCCGAAAGACCTGGTGGTGTTGATCCTGGAGGACCAATGACCTTACCGGCGACTTTCCTGCGCGATGCGCAGCAACTGATTCCAGCCGAACGGCGTTTCGACGATCCGCTGTCGACCCTGGCCTTCGGCACCGATGCCAGTTTCTACCGGTTGATTCCGCAACTGGTGATCCGCGTCGAATCCGAAGACGAAGTGGTAGCGCTGCTGAAACTGGCCCAGCGCGATCAGGTCCCGGTGACCTTCCGCGCCGCCGGCACGAGCCTGTCCGGACAGGCGATCAGCGATTCGGTGCTGATCGTGCTGGGGGATAACTGGAACGCCCGGGAGATCCGAGGGCAAGGCACGCAAATCCGCCTGCAACCGGGCGTGATCGGTGCCCAGGCCAATGCATGGCTGGCGCCATTCGGACGCAAGATCGGTCCGGATCCGGCGTCGATCAACGCCTGCAAGATTGGCGGCATTGTCGCCAACAACGCCAGCGGCATGTGCTGCGGAACCGCGCAAAACACCTATCACACGCTGGCCGGGATTCGTCTGGTGCTGGCCGACGGCACACGTCTCGACACCGAAGATGCCGCCAGCGTCGAGGCGTTTCGAGTCAGCCACGGTGAATTGCTGGAACGTCTGGCGACATTGGGCCGTGAGACCCGCGCCAATGCCGAACTGGCCGCACGAATCCGCCACAAATACCGTCTGAAAAATACCACCGGCCTGTCGCTCAACGCTCTGGTGGATTTCGATGAGCCTGTGGATATTTTGAGCCACTTGCTGGTCGGCTCCGAAGGCACTCTCGGTTTCATCAGCGCCGTGACTTACGACACGGTTATCGACCATCCGAACAAGGCCTCGGCGCTGATCGTATTCCCTGATGTGGAAACCTGCTGCAACGCCGTCACCGTGCTGAAAAGCCAACCGGTGTCGGCCGTGGAACTGCTCGACCGCCGCAGTCTGCGCTCGGTGCAGGACAAACCCGGCATGCCGGCTTTCGTACAGCAGCTGTCGAACAATGCCTGCGCGCTGTTGATCGAATCCCGCGCTGCCTCTTCCACTTTGCTGCAGGAACAACTGGCCCAGATCATGGCGTCGCTCAGCGCCTTTCCGGTGGAAAAGCAGGTCGACTTCACCGAAGACCCGGTCGAAAACGCCCGCCTCTGGGCGATCCGCAAAGACACCTTCCCCGCCGTCGGCGCCGTACGCAAGACCGGCACCACGGTGATCATCGAAGACGTCACCTTCCCGGTGGAGCAACTGGCGATCGGCGTGAACCGTCTGATCGAGCTGTTCGACAAACATAACTACGACGAAGCGATCCTTTTCGGACACGCGCTGGAAGGTAATCTGCACTTCGTCTTCACCCAAGGCTTCAACAGCGCGGAAGAAGTCGCACGCTATCAGGCGTTCATGGACGACGTGGCGCAACTGGTGGCCGTGGAGTTTGGCGGTTCGCTGAAGGCGGAACACGGCACCGGACGCAACATGGCGCCCTTCGTCGAACTCGAATGGGGCAGCGACGCCTATCAATTGATGTGGCAACTCAAACGCCTGCTCGACCCCAACGGCATTCTCAATCCGGACGTGGTGCTCAGCGAAGACCCGCAGATTCACCTCAAGCACCTGAAACCGCTGCCGGCGGCCGACGAGATTGTGGATAAATGCATCGAGTGCGGTTTCTGCGAGCCGGTCTGCCCTTCGAAAGGCCTGACCCTGAGCCCGCGCCAGCGCATCGTGATCTGGCGCGACATCCAGGCAAGAAAACGCGCCGGAATCGACACCACCGAACTGGAAAAAGCCTACGAGTACCAGGGCATCGATACCTGCGCCGCGACCGGTTTGTGTGCGCAACGCTGCCCTGTAGGCATCAACACCGGCGAGCTGGTGAAAAAGCTTCGCAGCCTTCACGCCACGCATACGAAAACCGCCAACCTGATCGAAGGAAATTTCGCCACCACCCTGCAAGGTGCGCGTTTCACCCTGCATGTGGCCAACGGTGCACGGATGTTGTTAGGGGCACCGCGGCTTGCGAAGCTTTCAGCGACCCTGACGCGGCTGTCCAAGGGTCAGGTGCCGCTGTGGACCAACGCGATGCCGCAGCCGGAAAAAGCCATTCGCTTCAGCCCGGCCGTGTCGGACGAACGCCCGCGCGTTGTGTACCTGGCGGCCTGTGTGTCGCGAGTAATGGGGCCGGCGGCGGGCGACAAGGAGCAGATGTCGCTTTACGACAAAACCCGTGGTCTGCTGGAGAAGGCCGGTTATCAGGTGGTGTTCCCGGACAATCTGGACAACCTCTGCTGCGGCCAGCCCTTCGCGTCCAAAGGCTATGCCGAACAGGCCGAGCACAAGCGTCAGGAGCTGATCGGCGCATTGCTTCAGGCCAGTCGCGGCGGGCTCGATCCGATCTATTGCGACACCAGCCCCTGCACGTTGCGGCTGGTGCAGGATGTGGGAAATGTTCGCCTGGATCTGTATGACCCTGTGCGATTCATCCGTACGCATCTGATGGATCGGCTCGACTTCACCCCGCAGGAAGCACCGATTGCGGTTCACGTGACCTGCAGCACTCAGCACCTTGGGGAAAGCCAGGCGCTGATCGACCTGGCCCGCAAATGCAGCAAGAACGTGGTGATCCCGGAAGGCATTCACTGCTGCGGTTTCGCCGGCGACAAGGGTTTCACCACTCCGGAGCTCAATAGCCACTCACTGCGAACGCTCAAGGATGCGGTGCAACAGTGCAGCGAAGGGATTTCCACCAGCCGCACCTGTGAGATCGGTCTGACGCAACACGGTGGAATCGACTACCACGGCCTGGTGTATCTGGTGGACCGGGTGACCCGGGCCAAAGCCCCCGCAACCGCCGTCTGAAGAAAAATAGAACCCTTGCGAGCGACCGCAGTCCACAGAACAGGCCCCGAACAATCGGGGCTTGTCCTCCATTCGGTTGCCCGTCCTGACGGCCAGCGAAGTCTGGATCCCTCAGTTCAAGGAGATTCATATGAAACGTTCTGTACTGTTAGGTCTGTTCGTTACTGCCTCGATGATGGCGTCGGCTTCGTTCGCTGCCGACAAGCCCGCTGACCTGTGTGATGCCAATCTGCAAACCATCAACAACGCCAAGGCGCAGGCAATGGCCTCACCCGACCTGAATCAACGGGTAGAAGCCAGCGTGCAAAAGGCCCAGGCACTCAAGGCCCAGGGCAAGATCGACGAATGCGTGGCTGAAACCCAGCAAACCATTCTGGAAATCCGCAAAACCAGCGGAACCAACAACTGATCGAAGCTCAGGCCAACCTTCGGGTTGGCCTTGTGAGCCGTTTGGCGTACACTGCGCAGGCTTGTTGCTCACAAGATACACAGAGCACCAGGCTCGGGGCCGTTTAGGATTCGACGCCGGTTGCGAAACTCTAGGTGCATGCCGACTTGGTAACAGAAGTCGTAAATCCACTGTTGCAACTACTTATAGTTGCCAATGACGACCAATACGGTGCTGCTCTCGCTGCTTAATTGCAGCTGACATGCACTCCTGGTACCTTCGGGTCCAGCAATCATCAGGGGATGTCTGTAAACCCAAAATGATTGTCATATAGAACAGAATCGCCGTGCAGTACGTTGTGGACGAAGCGGCTAAAACTTACACAACTCGCCCAAAGCACCCTGCCCGTCGGGTCGCTGAGGGTTAACTTAATAGACACGGCTACGCATGTAGTACCGACAGCGGAGTACTGGCGGACGGGGGTTCAAATCCCCCCGGCTCCACCATTTCATCATCTAAAGACGTCCACGGACGTCTTTTTTTGTGCCTGAAATCCAGTAAATACGGGGGGTTCAGGGCCATTGAGCTTCACAGCGCTTCAGGCAGATCCATTTTGAAATGTATTCCAAGGCGTATTCCAAGCCAGTGACTGGTAAATTTTGGAATACACAAACAGCGTTGGAGTACCCATGGGAGCCCGAGCCTCCTGCTGCCCAAGCCCATTGCGGAGTATGTGGTTGTGCATGAGATGGTGCACCTGCAAGAGCCACATCACACCCCAGAATTCTGGCTCCGCTTGGAGCGTGTCATGCCTGACTACGCCCAGCGCAAAACATGGTTGGCAGAACATGGGATCGAAGTTGAAGGAGTCTAAATCGCTTCCACTGGCATTTGCTGGGTCGCTCGTAGCGGTAATCACAAGGCTGCGATCAGTAGGCTTGGAACGACGGGCATTGCCCGTATGTTTATCTCAAGGATGTGCTAACAAGTCTGCCAACGGAGCGAGCCAGTGAATATGCGGCAACATCAGCGCAAGTGAGGTCCGGCTTAGTCATTCAGCCGGACGCTTAGCCGCTGTTGCGCCCCATCAGACTCCCGACCTATTTGCTTCACCGTTGAAGGTGACGAATAACTGATCAGTCATGCTGTCGTAGTTATCCGGCCAGTAGCCGTCACGCTCGGCAATTATTTCCACTAGTGCATTTACCTCAGTTTCATCAAGTACCTGCCACATGTCCTCTCCGGCACAAGGATCAAGTCGAACAATTGAGAAGCTTACTGGCTCACGGAGTTTTTCGTGTTTTTCAATCGTTGTTCAAAATTTCATGGGCGAAAATGGCTGTCGGTGTGTTCTGCTGGGCAGAGATCACCGGCCAATAAAAGGGAGCCCCGGTCCAGCCCTTTTCTTCCCGGCCATTCTGCCGGATTAAAATCAGCATGGGATTGTCGATGGCGTACTTCTTACGAATCTGCCCTTCGGTCTTGGTGCTATCCGGTGCGTCGGCATAAAGGGCGTGCGAGCCTGCACTGACAATGCGCTGGATTTCCCGGTCAACACGCACCATGCACCAAACCTTGCCTTGCGCGCTGGAGTCATTCGGCAGGCTGGCTAGGTACTGTAGCGCAGAGCGTGCTGCCTCCCAATCGAAGCTGTAGCCCTCGTCCTCCTCCATCTTGAAAGTGGGCTCCAAGGCGTTCAACAGCTCAATCGCCATCGCTACTGGGATCAGGGACGGCTCATCAAAGCTGCCTTTACCGGCGAGCTTATCAAGCTGCTGGTCTAACTTTTCAGTGATCGGGCGTAAATAGGATTTGGGCAACACCTGAAAGCCTACCGGGAGGATGCGCTTAAACGGCTTGAGCGTGGTGGTGCGTGATAAGGCGATCTTATTCGGACTACAGGGCTGTACGCCATTGCCAGGCGCCTTTTGGATGAAGACGACCGGCTGTTCAGGGTTCTTGGCCAAGGACTCGCGCAGAGCCACATCGCTCTCGTGCATGCGTTGCATGGCGGTATAGATGGTCGGCTCAGTGTAGAACCGAGTGATAGCGAGATCCTGCCGCGGGCGGAAGCCAAACATGCGCGAGTGCTGCAGCACGGTATCCTGCTGGTACACGTTGGGTTTGCGACCGTAGTAAAAGCCGATCAGGTTAGCAATAGTGACCCCACGGTCGAGAATCTGCCCACCGATGAAGATATTCAGCGGAGTGCGTAGTTTCAGCTGTCCATCATCATCGAGCAGCTCCTCGACCTGTTTCTCGGAGTTGACCTTGGTGATCATCAGCCAGTCCTGCTTGAGTGCTATTTTCACCTCTTGGGCGACCTCCTCAAGTAGGGGCAGATAATCTCCCTGTAGCTCCACCGAAGGTTGCAGCTCTAGGTAGGCACGCTGGATAAGGCTGCTCAACATCTGCGGCTCTTCGCTAACTGCTGCACTGAGTTTTTCCTTGATCTTCTCGACCAACTCCTCCTGCCAGGCATGTGCGGTAGTATTGGCCTCGGTATGCACAAGGAAACTGAACTTTTTCGCAGTCTTCCCTGCCTTCTTGTCCTGCAAGCGACGGATACAGCCACCGATGATGAAGTTACAAATTGCATCACGCAGGGTCGGGATCGCCTTGCTAGTCAGTACCTCCTCCAACTTCAGGCGACGACCATCTTTTTTGCGCAAAACCTGCAGCTCGTCCAAATCTACCGGCTGATAGAGAAATTTGGCCAGGTGGCCTTCATCCTGACTATCTTCAAAGTAGTATTCGCTACCCACGTAGGCGGCGTTGACGGGAACCAGCTCAGTAAAGGCCGGGCGGATCGGCCTGAAGCTGTCGCCTTTAATCTGCACATCGGCAGGCTGCAGGTAAAGCGAATAGGGGGTCGCAGTAACCTGCAGAAAAGCTGCACGCTCGACGATAACGCGCAAATGCTCGAGCTGACGAGCGGTGACGTTGATGTCCAATTCGCCCTTGTCGCGCTTGAAGCCTACGCTAGCGTAATCCGCCTCGTCATCGATGATCAGCACGCGCTTAGCTTTGAGCTGTGGGTATTTGCTTTTGAACAGATCTATAAGGCGGTTGAGGTTGTCAGTCTGCTTCTTCACCACAAGCACCAACTTCTGGTTAAGTTCGAAACCGGTGAGATGACCAGGCATGGTCATGATGTCGAAGACCTTGAGCAGGTCGTTCTCGTCGTGCGCACGGAACTCGCTCTTGATACGTTCGTAGGTCTGTTTAGCTAGAGCCTTGGTGCCCTTCGTCAGCACCACCGCCACATCGAAATCATTGTCGAAGGCCAACGCCATTACTGCCAGAAAGGTTTTCGTCTTACCCGACTGGATCTTACCAAGCAGCATACCGGGGTGGTCTTCACTGGTCTGGCTCAGCATCAGACGTTCGACGACTGACTCGATGCATTTGCAGTCTTCCTTGGAGTAACGTACATCGTCTTTGATAAAAGACGGGTAGAAATCACCCTGCTTGTTCATGCTTGTTCCTCAAATCGTCTAGTAAGTGCTAGTCCACTGCAGATTTTAAGTGCTCAGGCAGCGGCTGCTTGCACATGTGAGGCATTAGGTGGCGAACTTTCCTCACAAACAAGCAGGTACCTGCTGCATAGGTGTTGGATCATTTGGGCAAATTGTGCCGGCCGAAGCGGCCACTTGCCATCACTACCGTTGTTCCAGGCCAAGTGAAGCACCAGCGGACACACTTTGCTCAGCTTTGGCAGTTTTTTATGTATAAATGAGCGGTATTTCGCCCTAGAACTTGCAAATTCAGTACTGCCGTGTCCAGCCTGCGGCAGCCCAATCCAAATTCTCTGGCATCAGATAACGATTACTAGCGTCGGCCAGCCGATTGTTAGCCACTTCTTCTGCGGCTTTGAACAGCAACTTAGAGGCCTCCACATGGGGGCTTTGGGTACTGTGCTCGGCTGGAGTCAATAGCCATTGGCTAGCCGTCGCGGGATTCAATTTGGCTTGGCCATCATGAACCTGAACCACCACAAACTCCTGGCGCATGCGTTTACCCTGGGAACCTTGCCAGCGGAGCATGGCTCCTAGCAATGCGCCTTCCTCAAGTTCTGGTGCTTGGAGCATCGCCGCCAAACCGCCAAAGTCGTACTCGCAGGCTTTGGCCAGAAGGTACTGCATCAGCTTGGAATTGAGATCAAGTATGTGGGTATCCGGGCGATGGGCCGCTAGCGTGCGATCTAAAGTCGCATCCATGCGCGGTGAGGCATTCGGAGATAACCCAATATCGCGCATCACTTGCTCAGATAATCGGATGCGCAGCAGCCGTTCTTTATGGCTGCGATCGATAACCTCGATACCGAGTTGATTGAACATTCCCAAAACGAAGCTATAGAGATGACCGACAGTAATTTCAAGTTCATCACGCAGTTCATTTGGATCACTAGTAGCGGCGTGTGCAAATAACTCGCGCTGGTTAGCTGCAGCAGTTCGTGCCTGCTTTAACGCTTCGTCAATACGTTCGCGAGTACGATCTATGCCGAGTTTTGTAGCCTGTTGCAAGATATCTTCTACATCAATCAACTCGGCAAGCTCACCCAGGATTTCGTCCTTGAGGCCTTCGTTAAACTCATGCCGCTGAACCTCAGCCAAGTTAGTCACCACATTGTCGATTCGCTCATACATCAGGTCGACGATGTTTTGATCCAGGCTATCGGCTTGCTGGATATTGAATACGACAACTTTCTTCTGCTGCCCATAGCGATACAAGCGACCAATACGCTGTACGAGGCGCATCGGGTTCCAGGGCAAATCATAGTTGACCATGACGTGGCATTTGCTCTGCAGGTTGATGCCTTCCCCGCCTGCCTCAGTCGAGATCAGAAAGCGACCTAGCTCCTCGAAGCGCTTGATAGCCTCACGTCGTTCAGCATGTTGCATCGAACCATTGATGAGCTCGACTTGGTCGCTGCCATAGCGGTCGGTCAAAGCTTCACGAAGGTAATTTTGAGTGGTGCGGTATTCGGTAAAGATGAGCACCTTCTCGTCAGGATCGGCAGCGTGGATTTTGCCTATGATGTCCTCGATGAACAGCTTAAGTTTGAGGTCGTTGGCTTTTAGCAAGGCAGCCTCTTCGATAAGATCTTTCAGCAGCCTGACTTCACCAGCAAAGAACTCACGGGCATCGCTGGTGAACTGCTCTTCCCACTCGCCCAAGTAACGTTGATCTCTAGGTTCTTCTTCTGAGAGATCATTGATCTGGTCGTCGAGCAGGCGCTGGAGGCGGTTGCAGAGAGCCCTGTGAATAGCTGCTGCGCTTGAGGCTGCAAGCTTGCGATAGACAGTCATTACGAATCCAATGGCGTTACCGGTGCGGCCTAGTGCTTCTCCCGCTTCATAGCCTTTGCGCAAATAGTTCTGAAGTGTTTTATCGAAATCAATGGATTCAACGCTGCTAGGCACTTGTAACGCGCTGGTAATCTTGCCCTGGAAGATGAAATTCCCTTCAGCATCCGTGACGTCCGCTTTATGGTTGCGAAAAACCATGTCATGCAAAATCTCGGGCTTGACGCTGAGCGCCATTAGCTCGTTACGGCGCTCAGGACGAAGAAGCTCTAGCAGCGCCACGAACTTGTCTTGCATGCCCTGATGTGGGGTCGCGCTCAGCAATAGCATATGCTTAGTCTGGCTGCGTAAGCTTTTCGCCAGGTCATAGCGCTCCGAGCTGTCCAGCTTTTGTCCGTACTGGCGGCGGCTGAGTCGATGGCCTTCGTCGAAAATCACCAGATCCCAGGGATCTGCTTGAAGTAGGCTTTCCAGATGGCCCTCTTGCTTGAGTCGATCCATCGAGCCAATGACGAATTTATACATGCCCCATTCGCGAGGCTCATCGATAAAGAAATCCTCTCCATAGATTCTGAATTCATCTAGCTGGAATTTATCGAAGAGTTCTTCTTTCCATTGCTTGGTGAGCCCAGCTGGGGTGATCAGCAAGATTCGCTTAACTTGGTCACGTTGCCGAAGGGCATGCAGTAACATGCCGGTTTCAATGGTCTTGCCTAGGCCTACATCGTCTGCAATCAGCCAGCTGAGATTGCCGGAGGCTAGGATGTGGTGCACCAAATTAATTTGGTGGGGCAAAGGATCAATTCCCAGGTGAGAAAGGGCACCTGTATTTTCATTCCACACCTTAATTGCGTAGGCAAGCATGCGTAGGCGCATACGTTCGGCATCGTTTGGCTCACTCTTGCTAGCGGTGACAAACCGATGTTTAACCCCCTTTACCTGGCGTAAATACTGATAGGGCAACCAATGGCGCTCTCCTCGATCGGGAAAGTCGACCAACACTTGCTCACTGCCTGCCAAGGTGCGTTGCTGCATGATCACACCCTGTCCTAGGGAGCGAACGCCGCTGCCAGGAGTGGCATCGACCACATCCATGCCATTTTGAAAGCCCGAGCGAACCGCAGATGCATCAACGTAGGCCAGCTTCTTCTCCGGACTGAACCAGTGAACCTGAAGCTGATCCTCGACCTCTTTAGAAATGGTCATTTTGACGATGCCACGGCGTTCCCCTTGGCCGCTGGGTAGTGTTTGACTGACCCAGCAACCAGGAACATGGGTAAGCTTGAGAGGCTTCATGGACTAATCCTTTATCCTTACGACTCGATGCTTGGCGAGGGTTGATCGGTAGTCTGTGTATTCAAGGCAGATGCGAGCGGCGCCCCTGACCATTGAGGCGCGTCCTCATCATCAACAACATCGTCGACTCTGCTCGTGTCATCCTCACTCTTTAACCCTGGTTCTGTGGCATCAGGCCCATTTTCTCCACGCTTTCTTTTTCCAGAGGCGTTGAGGCACAGCTCTTCCTCTATGACAAGGGGCTTGTCACTGAAGTAGCAGCTGGGCTCCTGGGGATGCTTGTTTTGATAAACACCGAATACCCTTAGACGCTCGGTCTTCTCAATATCTAGAGTGTCGCAAAGTCCAAGATCGCTGTACTCCTCCGCCGGTAACTCCCTAGGATCACAAAAATCAAAGTGCTGATTGGCAGGCAAGCAGCCCTCAAGATTGGCGAACCTGAACCATACATACCGAATAAAGGCTTTGAACACGCGACGCAACGTGTGGTTTTCGTACCAGGAAGTAAATAAATTCTCGAGGAAAAATTCAATTTCTTCCACTTGGGGAAGCGAATCAAAGGAGCGCACAATCAGGAGTGCCGTCGGCCAGGATAATACGTAGTAGGACAGGCGACTACTGCCGGTTTTATCGAACGCGATCCAGTAGATATCGTTTTCCGCCCACATCACCTTGATGTGCGCTGCCAAGATAAGTTCGTCAGGAGTCAGCCCCTTTTCGATCTCTCTCTCCAACGCTAGGCGGGTTGCCCCCCACCCGCTAATTACAAAAATTTGTTGAACCAAACGTAATGTGCTTAGCGGCCAGTTAGCGTTTACAATCAACTCTGCTGCTTTCTGAAGTGCGCGATCTTCGCGGGAAAGCGTGTCTGCAATCCAGTCATTGCATTCGACATCTACCGCTTCCTGACTGTCGAAGACTTCATCCGGATCAAAGGCATAGGCCGCATAGTCATCATCTAGATCGCGGAAATCATCTAGGACAGTACTGGTGTCCCCTTCGTGTTCTTTCCCAAGATCAATGAAGGTCAGATCATGCAAGTCATGGTCGAAATCGATTCCATTTTCCGGATCTTCAATCCCCAGCCCATAAGGCGCGCCTAACTCAGGGTAAGCGTAGGGAAGGTCGTCATCATGTTCGTCAAAAATATCATCGTGAATCCGAAAACCGGCGGCTAGCGGCTCAGACAATTGAGACAAGTCTGAGTGAGCAGGGACGGCATCAGTGTCAGCCTCTAGTGAACTCGAGGACAAAGTATGTATGACGCCTAGTGATCGCCCCGACTTCTTGATTACATGGACGCTAGCTTGCGTTTCGCCGGAGGAAGTGATTTTTCGCGGTATTGCAAGCTTAAGAATGGACTTTTTTGGAGTTGGTGAAGTGGCCTCATCTTCACTAGCACGTTCTTCAGAGTCATGTGTTGCGGCTAGGGATGTCTCAAGCTCGTCCACTGCATCGGTCTCATCGGCTAATGTCGATGATTCTTTGGAGGCCAGTTCCACATGATTTTCCCACCAGCCTTCCTGGCTCAAAGGGGGGAACTGAGCGGTTGCTTGCTGACTGAAATCAAGTGAGTTTTCGGCTTCCACCGAAGAGGCCTGGCCAGCTGTTGCAGATGAGGGCCCAAGTGTAGCCAGCGATGTAGCGGAGTCGTTGAGATAGGCCAAGTCGCTAGCCCTAGGCAGATCGTCATCCTCTGACTCTACTAGGTTTGTTTCAACAAAGGCACGCTGTTGTCGCCTAAGCAGTAGCCCCCTCTTAATCGCCTTGGCCGCATCAAGCGGGCGTTTTTGAAGCATATAAATGCGGCCAAGTAAACTTAGGTAGTCCGGCTCCTCAATGGACTCATTGGCTTCGAATAGGATCGTCTCTGCCGCTCGAAGATTGCCTGAGGCAACGAGGTCATTGACGTCTTTGAGCAGGACTTCTTTGCTACGTTGCTTGCACTTGAGCGAAAGCGCTTGAGGAGTGCGACTTTGTTTGAAATGTAGAATGCGTTCAAGGCGATGCTTTATGTCGCCCGCCGCTTGGTGGTTCCTTAGGAATTCGCTGAGAAGCGTTCGGGCGGTGGCATGCTGCTTTTGAGTAATCAGAAGCGTAGTGGCTTGAAGCAGTCCCTCTGAGGAATAGCCGTTCAGGCACACACGTATCTTCGCCTCAAACTCAGCTGGATCCGATGAGGCATGCCCCCACAGTTCGTCCAACAGCGACTCCCAATCCATTCCCATACCGACTCCGTGACGACACAGCTTAGATTTTTATGGTCTTGGAGCGATAGCAGCGAGACCGCCCCATCGCTGCTGAGTTCTGTGCCGTGTGTCACATTATCCAGACCGACTGTGCGGGTAAAGGCAAAAAGCCAGCGGAGCGCTAATTAATTATCCGATCAGCACGCACCGACACGTGGAATCAAGGCCCATCGTGCGCTGCTTAAACTTGGTTTTATGGAATATGAACTTAGTTTCCAGCTCAGCGCTATCGTGTTCAGCCTAATGCGCACCTGAGTAGCGTGCTGAGCTGGGTTTGGCAAACTCGCTACAAACGGCCTACTCAGCATGCCCACTTTCGGATGAACAGATGATCTTTTCGGCCATACCTGCAGGACGGTTATGAAGCATCTCGCTCAATCCAGCTCTCGAGGTATTCCAGTCGGTATCCCAGAGAAATTTACAAGAACAAATTAATCAATTAGATCAAACACCTAAGAAACCAATTCAACTTTCCCCGGCCCACCAACTCTCAACGACAAGGCCCGCCCAGTGCGGGCCTTGTCGCATCTGGAGATTCATCCCGGGAGACCTCATGCGCCAGGCACTGCTGATCATCGACGTCCAACCCGGTTTCTCCCCGCCGCAATGGCTGATCGACGGCATTCAATCGCTCATCGGCAAACTGCCGAGCGTCGCCACGGTCGAGCGCCATGATGAAACCCGCACACCGTTCCAGCGCCAGCTCGGCTGGCACCCAGCGGCGGACGATGACAGCCTGATCGCCGCAGACCGCATCTTCATCAAATACGGCTACGCGCCCTCCCCGGACACCCTCGAATACCTGAAAAACCTGAATCTGGATCGCGTGCTGGTCTGTGGTCTGCAAACCGAAACCTGCTGCCTTGCCGCCGGGTTTGCGCTGTTCGATGCCGGTTTGCAGCCGACGTTGCTCACGGATCTGACGGTGGGCTCGTCGCTGGATCGTTCAGGTGGTCTGGGTGTGCGGTTGTGGGAACATCACTTCAAACACACGCTGACGTCGAGTGAACTTCGCTCCTGCCTGCAGGCGTCCTAGGAAATTTCCCGCAACCCGCGTCGACTTCCATGAACTGGTTCAAGATGCTTCCAAACGCTAGTCTTCGCGCTCCGCTGCAACCCGGCAGATGGTTTACCAAAGGAATTCGCCGGGAGCCTGAAACCATGGAGCCTTGTCATGAAAAAAGACACCCCAAGCCTGCCTGATCAAACACCGCCTCACGAAACCGAATCGAAAGAACCGGCTGTACTTGCCCAGCCTCAGGAATACGTGAGAAAGCCGCGTCGCACCCTGCCTTTCAACGAGATTTTCTCCGTGCGCACCGACGTGGACACGGCCACTCTGCTGACCCATGCCTGTGAAACCCTGGCGGCGCTCAACATGATGACGGCGAACATTGCGGATGATTTCACTGGCTCTCAGCGCAGCCGGTTACTGGCGATCCGGCAGCTGTCGATCATGACCGAAATGCTGGTCAATCGCGCCGTGGAGAACCTGGATCCGGTGAATCTGGTGCCCCGTACGACGGCGCCTGTCGTGCACTGAAAACGACCGTTCGTCGATGGCGCAAGTCGTTCATCGACATGAACTTTTCTTCACCCCGGCGGCGGTGATGGCCGTGTACATTGGCCTCGCTCATTCAAGAAACTACGGTTCGCCCGCGCTCCTGCGGGCTTTTTTTCGCCTGCGTTTTGCCTGGCAGGCGATAGACGCAGGTGTCTTGCTCGCCGTGCCGTTCCGATTGCCGGGCCCCTGGGTGGATCCTGATCAACACAAACCCGACAGCCTCGGCCAGACGCCGGCTTCGCGCATTGGCAGAGGACGCCGTCAGGTAAAAGGTGAATTCAGGAAGGTTGTTGGGCAGGTGCGTGAGGGCGGCGCGCATGTAGCCCTTGCCCGATTGCTCGGTGTTGGCCCAATAACCCACGACGTAGCGGTTGCGCGAGCGGGGCTTGAGTCCGATGCAACCGATCAGCGCTTGCCCGTCCTCGGTCACGATCAGCCATCGTCGCTCGCCGGTTTCACTGTTGAACTCTTTTCGGGCCTTCAGCAGGAACTCAAGCGCCTGCTCCGCGTTGGTGTACTCACGCGGCCAGGGCAGAAATTCCGAATGATCGAGGTAGCTGGCATTCAGCGCCTGCTGAAACAACGAGTAAAACGCCGGATCCGCCGGTATCAGTCGCAGCGACTGCTCCCCCGCCTTGAATGCCCATTCCATCATGTCCTCCTTGAACGACGAATCTCATAACCGGATGTGAAGTGAATCAGGGAAATTTATAGTGCTCTGCGTTCGGCGATCCAGTTGTGTTTTCCGTCCGGCCGGACAATTCTGTCAATCATTCCCTGCTTCCGGAGCACCCGATGCCGCTGCTGACCCTGCCCTGTCAACGCCTGACGCTCGCGGTACTCGACCCGGATCAAGCGGCGCTGGAAAGCGCGTTCTACCAGCGCAATCAACGCCACCTCGCCCCGTGGTCGCCGATTCGTACCACCGATTACTTTTCCACTGAACAGATCCGGCGGCGCCTTGAGATACAGGCCAGCGCCTTCGAAGCCGGGCTCGCGGTGCATATGGCGTTGCTGACCCCCGGATGGTGAGCAGATGATCGGCGCCTGCAATTTCAGCGGGATCATTCGCGGTGCGTTTCAGGCGTGTTATCTGGGTTATCACATCGACGAGGCGCATCAGGGCAAGGGGTTGATGCAGGAAGCGCTGGAGGCGGCCATCGCCTATATGTTCGACACTCAGAACCTGCACCGGATCATGGCCAACTACATTCCCGGCAATGAGCGCAGCGCCCGGTTGCTGGAGCGCCTCGGTTTTGAACGTGAAGGTTATGCCAAGGCGTACCTGAACATCGCCGGGCGCTGGCAGGATCATGTGCTGACGGCGCGGGTCAATCCGCGTTTTGAAGCGCCGGAGCAACGCTGGTCGCGGCCGCTGTCGTGACGTTCACAAATTATTAAGGAATGGCCGCGTAAGCTCGGGTTTCCGCTCACTTCCGGTTGCCTGAACCCATGTCGCGTGCCGCCTCTTCCCTGCTTCTGCTTGCCGCTCTGCTGTTCTTTTTCGCCCTCGGCAGCCATCAACTGCAAGGTTCCACCGAGGCCCGGGTGGCGGGCATTGCGATGGAGATGCACCTGGACAACGACTGGGTGACGCCGCGTCTGTTTGGCGAGCCCTTTCTGGAAAAGCCGCCACTGAGCCTGTGGCTGGACGCCGGCGCCCTGCGGGTTTTCGGTGTCTCGCCCTGGGCGGTGCGACTGGCGTCGGCGGTGGCCGGGTTGCTCAGCGTGATGCTGCTGTACGCCATGTTGCGTCGATTTGAACGCCCGAAGGCCATCGCCTGGACGGCGGGGATTCTGCTGGCGACCATGGCCAGTTACTGGAGCAACGTGCGCGGGGTCGGCGAGGATGCTCTGCTTGCCCTCGGCGTGACCATGACTTTGCTGGCCTTTTTTCAGGCGCAGCGAGCATCGAACCCGGGCAACTCGTTGCTGTTTGTAGTCGGGATTGCGATTGCTACGCTGAGCAAAGGCGTGCTCGGCCTGGCGATGCCGGGGGTGGTGATTTTCGCTTATCTGCTGGCCGACAATCTGATGGACAAGCGCTTCAAACTGACGGACTGGCTGCGGCCCGGTTTGTTGACAGCGCTCGGGCTGATCCCGCTGCTGATCTGGCTCGCCGTGCTCTATCAGCGCGGCGGCGTCCAGGCGGTCAGCGAAGTGTTGCTGACCAACAGCGTCGGACGCTTCAGCGGATCGTTCGTCGAAGCCGGCCACTACGAGCCGTTTTACTACTACCTCGCCAAACTGCCGCAGGCGTTTCTGCCCTGGAACATTCTGGTGTACCTGGGCCTGTGGCATTTTCGCAAGGATCTGAAGGCCAACCGTTACCTGCTGTTTTTCAGCCTGTGGATCATTGCGCAATTCATCCTGCTGACCCTGGCCTCAAGCAAACGCACCGTGTACCTGATGTCGATGACACCCGCAGCGGCAGTGATCGCGGCGGAATATGCGGGCGTACTGTTCGACAAGTTGAAGGATCACAAGAATGGTTTTGTCGGACGAATCGCCCGTCATCGTCAGACAGTGGCGGCGGGGATACTGACGGTGGTCATCGCCAGCTACCTTGGCGCCGCGCAATGGGCACTGCCGAACGCCGATAAACACCTGTCGTTCCTGCCGCTGACCGAACACATCCAGTCGCTGCAAGCGAGCGGCAGTCAGGTCGCACTATTTCAAGCCAACGAACGGGTCGGCGGCGCCAGCGTGTTCTACACCCAGAGCGTACTCAAGGGCCTGGACACCGATGCGCAGCTACGGGAATTTCTCAGCGCATCGCCCTCGCACATCGCCGTGATGTCGGGAGACAGCGAACCCGCCGCACCGCTGAAAGTCCACAAGACCATGATGGTCGGGCGCCAGGCGTATTACTTCGTAGGCTATTGAAACCACAACAGCACAAACGAAAAACCCGCCGGTGATGGCGGGTTTTTCATTTCAGCGGCGAGGCCTCAGAGAGAAACCTCAGGCTGTGCGCCGAACACCTTCCGCTCACGCTTGCTCAACATCGGCAATTCCAGACGAGCCCGCCCGTAAAACGCCAGCGCCGTCAGCAAACACGCCAGCCACACGAAGATCCCGGCCCAGAATGTGTGGGACATGTAGTGCCAGCCCTGTAGGACTCGCGTAGTGCCGTAGACAAAACCGAGCAGCAGCGAGCCCCACAACAACGCGCTGGAGAAACGCCACTGGTAACGACGCGCCACGAAATACAGCGCCAGCATGGTGAAGCCACCGGAAGCATGACCGCCCGGCCAGCAACGCCCTTCGCCCGCTTCGTGGAACAGCTGGAAATTGTTGTACCACTCGATGTGCGGCATCTTTCCGCCGTACAGCGTGGTCTCGATCGGGCAGTAAACGCTGGTGTGCGACTTGAGGAAATGGATCACCCCGGTGCAGACCGCGAAAGCCACCACCACAAACAGAAAATCCCTACGGTGATCGGCGGCAAAACGCAGCACCGGCGCGACTTTACAGCGCTCGAGAAAACCGCCCAGACGCGGATGCTTTTGCGGTTTCACTAACGGCCAGACAAACGACAACATCGCGCCGATCAAGGCGATTTCGGCGGTCCAGTTCGGAATGATCCGTGCCCACTTGTGGGTCAGTTTTTCGAAGAAGTGAATCTTGTCGAGCGGGAACGATTGGCTCAGCGGATCGAACAGCAGATTGCTGAACGCGATGTCGATACGGGTCATGTCGAACATCAGGAACACCAGCGCGGCACATAGCAGCGGGATGCCGAAGTTGTAAGCGTAAAAGCGTGATTTCATCGGGTGGTCACCGTGCGCCAGTCGGAAGCTTCAATGAAGCCGAGCATCTGTGGGGCCGCCGGGCTGGCGGCGGAAACAAACAGCGATGCGCCGTACCCGAGAGTCGAGGCCGGCACCTTGAGGTCCTTTTCCAGCTGCGCCATGCATTCGCTGTGGGTCACCAGAATCAGGTTGCGTCCCGGTACTTTGTGCGCGAGCGCGTCCTGCAGCATCCGGCCCTTGCAGCTGATCAGCCAGTCTTCGCCGGTCGCGGCCTTGTTGAACATGTAGCCGGCGGTCTGCACCGTGCGCATCATCGGGCTGTTGTAGACGTCGGCCTTGTCCAGGCCCAACTGCTCGAACTGCGCGCCGACGCTCACCGCGACACTGCGCGAGCGATCGGTGATGCCATCGTGGCCGCTCAGACAAGCCGCTTTCGAGTGGTCGCATCGCTCGACGTGGCGCACCAGCACGATGATGTCGCCTTTGTTCCAGCCCTCCTTCAGCGCCTGAGCCCCGGCCACATTGCCATGGGCAAGGTCAGGCACCGCCGCCGGGGCCAGCAGCCAAAGGGTCAAAGGGATCACCAGCACCGAGGCCGCCAATACCACCCAGGTGTTTCGAAAACGGGTCAGACCGCTCAGATCAATCGAGCGTTTGACGCCGAACAGACTCAGTCTCAATTCCACAAAAAGCCGCCATCACGTGTCATTCGATGCGGCGAGGTTAGAGAGCACGGCGTGGGCAGCCAGTGAAACCCATGTGAAAAAAGTCTTGGAGGCGCTTGTTACAAATTCCGTAGGACAAAAACCTTTCAGCTCTCGGATTTGCGGCCGATACAGTCCTGCTTACACCCTTGCTGGCGCAAAAAAACAACAATCTTCCAGCCTGACCGACGATCAAGACGCACAACGTTTTTCTGGAGGATTTTTGATGAATAGCTGGTTCGGCAACATCAGCGTGAACCTGAAACTGGGGCTCGGATTCGGCCTCGTCCTGGCCCTGACCTGCATCCTGGCGCTCACTGGCTGGACCAGCCTGGGCGGCCTGATTGACCGCAGCAACTGGATGAGCGACATCACCCAGCTCAACGCTGGCCTGACCAAACTGCGCGTGGTGCGCCTGCAATACATGCTGACCAACGGCGATGAAACCGCCGCGCAGAACGTGCAGACCACCCTCGACGGGTTCGCCGCCCAACAGCAGAAGCTGATCAGCAGCTTCAAGAGCCCGGAAAACGTCAAGCTGCTCAAGGAGCAGGCGGCGACCATCGCCGATTACCAGACTTCGCTGAACAAGATGCGTAACGCCTACCGCACCGGCAACACGGCGCGCGACTCGATGGCCACCAGTGCCGCGACGGCTTACGGCCTGATCGAAGCGCTGAGCAACCGCGTTCAGCAAATGCCGCTGAGCGATGAGCGTTTCGAGCAGTTCCAGGCCGTCACCGCCGCCAAGGAAGCGTTCATCCTGGCGCGCTACGAAGTGCGCGGCTACACCGCCACCGCCAACGCCGAGACCGAGCAGAAAGCCGTCGGCCAACTGGACGTGGCCATCGCCAGCCTCAAGCCACTGAACACGCATTTCGCCAGCACCCAACAGGACGCCCTGCGTCAGCTGGAAACCGCACTGACCAACTACCGCAGCGCCTTGCAGGCGTTCAAGAACGCCAACACCGATGCGGTGCAGGCGCGCAAGGAAATGACCGATCAGGGCGCGACCATCGTGACCCTGAGCGAGCAGCTGTATCAGATCCAGCTCGATCGCCGTGATGCAGAAAGCGCCCAGGCCCGCACCCTGCAACTGATCAGCACCCTGCTGGCGTTGCTGGTCGGCATCATCGCTGCCTTCATCATCACCCGTCAGATCACCCGTCCGCTGCAGGAAACCATGGCTGTGGTCGACCGCATCGCCAGCGGCGACCTGAGCCAGAACGTGATCGTCACCCGCCGCGACGAACTCGGCGTGCTGCAACAAGGCATCGCGCGCATGGGCGTGACCCTGCGCGACCTGATCAGCGGCATCCGCGACGGGGTGACCCAGATCGCCAGCGCCGCCGAAGAACTGTCGGCCGTGACCGAACAGACCAGCGCCGGCGTGAACAGCCAGAAGGTCGAGACCGATCAGGTCGCCACCGCGATGCACGAGATGACTGCCACCGTGCAGGAAGTCGCGCGCAACGCCGAAGAAGCCTCGCAAGCCGCAGCCGCCGCTGACGGCGAAGCCCGCGAAGGCGACAAAGTGGTGAACGAAGCCATCGCCCAGATCGAACGTCTGGCCAGCGAAGTGGTGCGCTCCACCGAAGCCATGAGCGTGCTGCAACAGGAAAGCGACAAGATCGGCAGCGTCATGGACGTGATCAAGGCTGTGGCCGAACAGACCAACCTGCTGGCCCTCAACGCTGCCATCGAAGCCGCCCGTGCCGGTGAAGCCGGTCGCGGTTTTGCCGTGGTTGCCGACGAAGTCCGTGGCCTGGCCCAGCGCACGCAGAAATCCACCGAGGAAATCGAAGGCCTGGTGGCCGGTCTGCAGAACGGCACGCAGCAAGTGGCCGCCGTGATGAACAACAGCCGCGCCCTGACCGACAGCAGCGTCGCCCTGACCCGCAAGGCTGGCGACTCGCTGGAAAACATCACCCGCACGGTGTCGAACATCCAGTCGATGAACCAGCAGATCGCCGCAGCCGCCGAACAGCAAAGCGCCGTGGCCGAAGAAATCAGCCGCAGCATCATCAACGTCCGTGACGTGTCGGAGCAAACTGCTGCGGCGAGTGATGAGACCGCCAAGTCCAGCGTTGAACTGGCGCGGTTGGGTGGGCAGTTGCAGCAGATGGTGAGCCACTTCCGCGTGTAAACCCTGCACACGAAAGCCGACATACAAAGAAGGGCAGCTGAAAAGCTGCCCTTCTTTTTTGTCCTGAAATTGCGGGCTTTTTTGAGCGATGTTTATCAACCGCTGAGGTTTTCTGAACGTGATGGCAGATCAAGTTCGACGCCACCCATGGCGCCGAATCGATTGCGTATCCGAGTACCTAATCCGCCGGCTCGATCAACCGTAGCCAACGCGTTCTCCAGAATCTGCCGCGCTTCGTCTTCCATGGAATGACCGTTTTGGACGGCGGCGATACGCAATTGCTCTGTCACCTGCTCATCGAGTCGAATAGTGATGCTGGTCATGAGGCTTCCCCCGCAATCTTTGAAATGAGTGATCGCAGACTAACAAACCAGTTCGAAGATCTCTGTATGGTCCCAAGGCCAGCCATTTACTTTATTCGCGGATTCAAATTACCTTTCAGAGCGCTCATCCGCCCACGGCGGCCTCGATCAAGAGGATTCGGTCATGCAATCGCTCGGCTTCACCTCCGTCCCACCGCTGCTCAAGTACCTGCGCCATGCCGAACATCTGGGCCTGGCCATCGAGCCTGCGTTGGCGGCGGCCGGGTTGCAGGCGCAGCAGTTGAGCGACAACAGCCTGCGCCTTCCGGGTGAAACCCATGAGCGGTTGCTCGATTACTTTTGCGAACACTCGGGCGATCCGCTGTTCGGCCTCAACGCCGCGAATTTCGTGCTGCCCAACTCGTGGAGCGTGCTCGGCTACATCACCATGAACTGCGCGACATTGGGCGACGCCATGAGCCGGATCATGCCGTTCGAAAAACTGGTGGGCGATATGGGTGTTAGCCGCGCCGAGGTACACGACAGCCACGTACACCTGATCTGGAGCTGTCGCTTTGAGCGGCCGCGGATTCGCCGGCATCTGGTGGAAAACGTACTCGGCTCCTGGCTGCAATACGCACGCTGGATCGCCGATACCCGACTGTCGCCGGCCGCCGTGTGGCTGCAACACTCACTCCCGGCGAGCACGACGCTGGCGCAGTACGAACAGTTTTTCGAATGCCCGGTGCTGTTCGATCAGGCGTATTCAGCGCTGATCGTGCCGTTGCCGTATTTGCAGTTGCCGTTGCGCCAGGCCGATGCGCATTTGCTGCGCACCCTGGAAGAACACGCGCAGAGTTTGATGGCGACGCTGGAGGATGCGTCGCTGGAGCAGCGGGTCAAAAGCATCCTGCGCCAGTTGCTCAAGGAAGGCCTGCCGCGCAAGGAACAAGTGGCCGAACATCTCGCCGTCTCGGTGCGCACGCTGCAACGCCAGTTGCATCAGGCCGGCACGTCGTATCAGCAGATTCTCGATGAACTGCGCCAGGAACTGGCCGAGCATTACCTGCTCAACAGCACCCTGCCGATTCAGGACATTGCCCAGTATCTGGGCTTCAGCGAATCACGCTCCTTTCACCGCGCCTTCAAGAGCCGACGCGGGATGCCGCCCGGTGAGTTTCGGCAGACTCACCGGGTTAGTGGTGGTGGCGAGTAAGAGTACGGCTCACAGCAGTCCCCTCACCCCAGCCCTCCCGAAACGTCGGACCGCCCGGAGGGAGAGGGAGCCGACCGCGAAATACTCACGATCTACGCCGAACTGAAAACGCTTCTGTGAATCCATAATCGCCACGATCTTTCAGGTCGATGCATGACGATAGACACCTCGGTCAGTCCCCTCTCCCCTTGGGAGAGGGTTAGGGTGAGGGGGCTTTTGGCTCAGAGGCTGATCGCGTTGGTGAACACCAGACGATTGCCGAACGGATCGGCGATGGTCATGTCCTGGCTGCCCCACGGCATGGCCTGAATCTGTGGATGCGAAAACTTGTATTCCTTGGCCAGCAACTGCTGCTGAAACGCCTCCAGCTCATCGGTCTCGATCCGCAGGGCCGAACCCGGTGTCGCATCGCCGTGGTGTTCGGACAAATGCAGCACGCACTCGCCGCGCGAGACCTGCAGGTACAACGGGAAACCGGGTTCGAAACGATGCTGCCAATCGATCTTGAAGCCGAGGAAGTCGACGTAGAATTCCACGGCCTTGGCTTCATCGAAAATCCGCAGGATCGGGGTGGTTTTGCCGAAGCTCATGGGTTGCTCCCTGACTGATTGGCCCCAGAGTGTAGCCGGGGTGGATGTCAGCAATTCGGCTTGGTGATGGCTTTCTTTAATTGCAATGTGCCATCACCGTGACGCAGTCAGCAAAATTCAGCGAAAGCCGTCGCGCAGATCGCCCTGGCGCGCGAGGAACCGCCCTGGTCTCTGGCCGTTGGCCTGACCGTCGCGGTAACTCAACACGCCATTGATCCACACGCCATCAATGCCTTGGGCGGCACGTTGCGGGTCGTTGAAGTCCGCCACGTCACGCACGGTCGCCGGGTCGAACAACACCAGATCCGCCCAGTGGCCTTCACGAATCTCGCCTCTTTCCTTCAAGCCGAAACGCGCCGCCGACAGACCGGTCATCTTGTGCACCGCGGTATGCAGCGGAAAAAGCCCGACATCGCGACTGAAATGTCCGAGCACTCGTGGGAAAGCGCCCCACAGGCGTGGATGCGGGAACGGGTCTTCCGGCAGGCCATCGGAGCCGACCATCGACAGCGGATGAGCGAGGATCCGGCGCACGTCGTTCTCGTCCATCCCGTAATACACCGCGCCCGCCGGTTGCAGGCGTTTGGCGGCGTCGAGCAACGACAGGTTCCATTCGGCGGCGATGTCCATCAGGTCGCGACCGCCCATTTCCGGATGCGGCGTCGACCAGGTGATGGTGATGCGGTGGGCGTCGGTGACCTGCTTCAGATCCAGGGTCGAAGAACTCGCCGCATACGGGTAGCAATCGCAGCCGACCGGGTGGGTTTTCGCCGCCTCTTCCAGCGAGGCGAGCAACTGCGGACTGCGGCCCCAGTTACCGGCACCGGCGCATTTGAGGTGGGAAATGATTACCGGCGATCGGGCGTGGCGTCCGATACGGAAGGCCTCGTCCATTGCTTCCAGCACCGGTTCGAATTCACTGCGCAGGTGGGTGGTGTACACCGCGCCAAATGCATTCAATTCTTCGGTCAATTGCATGACTTCGTCGGTGGATGCCGAGAACGCGCTCGCATACGCCAGCCCGGTGGATAACCCAAGGGCGCCCGCCTCCAGGCTTTCACGCAACTGCTCGCGCATCGCGCTGATTTCAGCGTCGGTCGCGGTGCGGAACAGATCATCGAGGTGATTGCTGCGCAGCGCCGTGTGCCCGACCAGCGCCGCCACGTTCAGTGTGGTATTGGCCGCTTCCACCGCCGCCCGATAATCGCGAAAACGTGGATAGACGAAGGCCGCCGCAGTGCCAAGCAGGTTCATCGGATCCGGCGGATCGCCGCGCAAACTGACCGGCGCCGCACTGATCCCGCAGTTGCCGACAATCACCGTGGTCACGCCCTGGCTGAGCTTGGGCAGCATCTGCGGCTGACGGATCACCACGGTGTCGTCGTGGGTGTGCACGTCGATGAAACCCGGCGCCAGCACACGGCCAGCGGCGTCGATTTCATCGGTGGCGCGGGCATCGCCCAAGTCGCCGATGCGCGCGATGCGGCCATCGAGGATCGCCACGTCGGCGGCGTAACCGAGGCGGTTGCTGCCGTCGATAACCAAGGCGTTGCGAATCAGGGTGTCGTACAGCATGTCAGTCTCCCAGCGGCAGGTGATCGTCGCCGCCACGGTATTCGTCGAGGGCGAGTTTGATCCGCCGCAGACGTTCTTGATTGTCTTCAGGATTGGCCAGCGCCAGCTCGGTGGCCAGCACGTCGATGGCGAGCAGCATGCCGTAGCGCGCCGCCGTCGGTTTGTAGATGAACGAGGTCTCGGCGCCTTGCAGCGGCAGGACGATATCGGCCAGTTCCGCCAGCGGCGAGTCGGCGCGGGTGATGGCGAGAATCCGTGCGCCGTAGTTGCGCGCCAGCGCCACGGTCTCCAGCAACTCCGGGGTAATGCCGGTCAGCGAACAGACGATCACTACCTGCTCGGCGCTGAGGCTGGCGGCGGTGACGCGCATCATCACCGCGTCGTGGCACACCGCAATCGGGTAGCCGAGGCGCACCAGTCGCACCTGCAATTCGTCGCTGCACAGGGTCGAGCAACCACCGATGCCGAAGGCGTGGATCATCCGCGCCTGGCCCAGCAGTTTCACCGCATCGGCGAAGCGTGATTCATCGAACGCCGCTAGATGCTGGCGCAGAGTGGTTTCGATATCGCCGACGATCTGCCCGTAAAACGCCGACTGTTCGGGCGTGCCCGCCGGGTCGAGAAAACGGCTGCCGACGCCGCTGGCCTGGGCCAGTTGCAGGCGCAGATCGCGCAGGTCGCGACAGCCGACGGTGCGGGCGAAGCGCGACAGCGTGGCGGTACTGACTTCGGCCCGCTGCGCCAACTCTTCGAGGCTGGCGGAGGCGGCAAATCCTACGTCGTCGAGCATCAGACGGGCGATGCGTCCTTCACCGGCGCTGAAGGAATCCTGACGGGCGCGGATCTGATAAAGGATGTCCATGGCGGATAACTCCGACTACAGCAGGTAAGAAAGACCGACGGTCAGGGCGAAAGCGACAACCGAGATCAGGGTTTCCAGCACCGTCCAGGTCTTGAACGTCTGGGCTACGGTCATGTTGAAGTATTCCTTGATCAACCAGAAGCCGCCGTCGTTGACGTGGGAAAAGATAACCGAGCCCGCGCCGGTCGCCAGCACCAGCAGTTCCGGGTGGGGATAACCCAGACCGATGGCCACTGGCGCCACTACGCCGGAAGCCGTGGTCATGGCGACGGTGGCCGAACCGGTGGCGATGCGCATCAACGCGGCGAACAGCCAGCCCATGATCAGCGGCGACAGGTGAAATTCGTGAGCGAGGCCGACGATCTGATCGGTGACGCCGGCGTCCACCAGAATCCGGTTCAGACCGCCACCGGCGCCCACCAGCAAGGTAATGCTGGCGGTCGGTGCCAGACATTCGTTGGTGAATTTGAGGATCGATTCGCGGTTGAAACCCTGGGCAATGCCGAGCGTCCAGAAGCTCAACAGCGTCGCCAGCAACAGCGCGATCACCGAGTTGCCGATGAACAACAGGAACTGATTGAAAGCGCTGCCCGGGGTGGAAATCAGGTTGGCCCAGCCGCCGATCAGCATCAGCACCACCGGCAACAGAATGGTCGCCATGGTGATGCCGAAACCCGGCAGGCTGTCGCGGGGTTCGCGTTCGAGGAATTGTTTTTCCAGCGGGTTATCCGCCGGCAACTGAATGCGCGGCACGATGAATTTGGCGTACAGGGGGCCGGCAATGATCGCCGTCGGAATGCCGATGGCAATCGCGTACAGCAAGGTCTGCCCGACCGACGCCTGATACGCCTGCACCGCCAGCATCGCCGCCGGGTGCGGCGGCACCAGCGCATGCACCACCGACAACCCCGCGACCATCGGCAAACCGACCATCAGAATCGACACGCCGACCCGCCGCGCCACGGTAAAGGCAATCGGCACCAGCAACACGAAACCGACTTCGAAAAACAGCGGCAGCCCCACCAGAAACGCAATGCACACCATCGCCCAGTGCGCGTTCTTCTCGCCAAAGCGCTCGATCAACGTGCGCGCCATCTGCTCGGCGCCACCGGACTCGGCCATCATCTTGCCGAGCATCGTCCCCAGCGCCACCACCAGCGCAATGTGCCCCAGCGTCTTGCCCACCCCGGCCTCATACGCCCCCACCACGCCCGACGGCGGCATCCCTGCCACCAGCGCCAGGCCGATGGAAATCAGGGTGATGACAATGAACGGATTGAGCCGGTAACGGGCGATCAGAACGATCAGGGCGATGATGGCAACGGCGGCGTACACCAGCAGCCAATAGCCGAAGGACGGTGTCATGCGGTACTCCTCGAAAGGGTCACGTTCGAATGGGTTGTGAAACTCATAAATCATTTCGAGATCGAGTTTTCAAACCAAGTGAAAGTAATTTTCGTGGAGGGATAATGGTTGTCGTTTTTGGGTATGTCTTGTCGCGAATAATGAAAATCGCGGGGTGGGATTTTCATGGTTTTCGGGCACAAAAAACCGGTGGAAACAAGCAAGCTTGTTTCCACCGGTCTCGGAGGCGTCAGCTTTTCAGCGTGAACTCACACCATTTCGTTACGAATCCATTCAACCACCGACGTACGCTTCGGCGCCCAGCCCAGCAGTTCGCGGGCGTGTTTGCCGCGTACGCGGCTGTTGGAGCCGAGGCCGTAGTTGGCCATTTCGTAGCCCCACTCGGCTTCGGCGTCTTTCAGCGGCCAGTCTTGTGGCTCGCCGAGGTTCAGGGCTTCGGCCATGGCGGTGGTCATGTCGATGAACGACGCTTCGCCGCTTTCGACGAAGTAGAAGGTGCCCGGGACGTTTTTGGTCAGGGCCAGCAGGTACAGCGCCACCACGTCTTCGATGTGCACGTTGGACCAGATGTTCTGACCGGTGCCGACGTGGCGCACCACAGCACTTTTGCGCGCCTGTTTCAGCAGGCGCGGCAGTTGCACGCTGTCGCGATTGACGCCCAGGCTGTGGCCGTAGATCAGGGTGTTGCAGATGACGGCCGAGTTCACGCCGTCCTGCGCGGCGGCGAGGATCAGATTGTCGATGGCCACGCGTGCGGCCTTGTCGACGGTTGGCTCCGGCAGGTTGTCTTCGAAGTAGATGACCTCGCTGGATTTGCCGCCGGATGCATCGCCGACGATGCTCGAACCGCTGGTGTGCAGGAATACTTTGTTCGAGCCGCGCAGGGCATCGAGCAAGGCTTCGACCGCGCCGCGATGGTCGCTGCTGGCGGCGTTGATCACGGCATCGGCGGCGCGGGCCTGTTCGGCCAGCAATGCGTTGTCGTCGAGGGTGCCGATTACCGGGGTGATGCCCAGTGCTTTCAGCTCATTGGCCTGTTCGGCGCTGCGCACCAGACCGGTGACGGTGTGGCCGGCCTGGACCAGACCGGTGGCGATGGAGCCGCCGATAAAGCCGGCAGCGCCGGTGACGAATACGTTCATGGAGAAACTCCCTGCGTGAGTAAGTGATGCAACGAGTATCGACCGGCGAGCCCGGTAGAAAAACCCGCCCATAACCAAATCACTGTTGCGCAGGGGTCACGAATCAGCCTTTGAAATCGGCGCTGGCGTAAGCCGCCAGTTTGCTCTGGATGAAATCCAGGAAACACTGGATGCGCAGCGCCAGTTGCGAGTTGCGGTAGTACACCGCGTTGATCGGCTGGCGATAACCGCTGTTGAATTCCGCCAGCAACACCTTGAGGCGCCTGGCGCGAATGTCGTCGATGGTCATGAAGTGCGAGAGGCAGGCAATGCCCTGGCCTTCCAGCGCGAGATGGCGAACCGTCTCGCCGCTGGAGGCGCTGATCGCCGGAGTGATCGGCCAGCGGTCGCCGTGCACGTAACGCAGCGGCCACTGGTTGAGGCCTTCGTTCTGGGTGAAGCCGAGCAAGGTGTGTTCATTGAGATCGGCCACTTCCAGCGGTGCACCGTGTTTTTCCACATACGCAGGACTGGCGACGATCAACAGCGGACTGCAACCCAGCGAGCGGGCATGCAACGTCGAATCGGCGAGGGTGCCGATACGGATGGCGACGTCGGTGCTTTGTTCCAGCAGGTCAATGATCAGGTCATTGCTGTTGAGTTCGAGCTGGATGTCCGGGTACAGCCGACGGAATTCGTCGATGTACGGCACGACGGCGTGGAGCATGAACGGCGACGCGGCGTTGATCCGCAGTCGCCCTGATGGCGTCTGCTGGCGCGAAGACAGGCGCTCTTCGAGCTGGTCCATCTGGTCGAGGATCAGCTTGGCCTGTTCGAAGAAATACTTGCCCTCCTCGGTCAGGTCCATGCGCCGTGTGGTGCGGTTGATCAGCGTGGTGTCGAGCTTGGCTTCCAGCCGCGACAGCGTGCGGCTGACCGCCGACGGCGTCTGTCCGACCTGCTCGGCGGCGGCGGAGATCGAACCGCATTCGATCACGCAGACGAAAATCTGCAACTCATCGGATCTGGCTTTCACGGGTGTCCTCGAATCGAAAGGCCTGCTGCGCAAGCTCAGGCCTTCGATAGTAGCCGAGCGTCAGGCCTTGAGGCCAAACACCTCGGTCAGATGCTGCTCGTAACGCGCCACATCCGCTTCGATGTTCGGGCGTTTCATCACGTCCACACAGAGGAACGTCGGCAGGCCGGTCATACCGAGGAACTCGTTGGCCTTGTGGAACGGGAAGTACACGGCGTCCACGCCTTTGGCTTCGAAGAAGTCGGTCGGGTCATCGAACGCCTGCTGTGGTGCGTTCCAGGTCAGCGACAGCATGTACTGCTTGCCGTGGATCAGACCGCCGCTGCCGTACTTCTGCGACGAATCGGAACGGGTGCGACCGTCGCTGGCGTAGAGGCTGCCGTGGCCTTCGGTAAAGACTTCGTCGATGTACTTTTTCACGGTCCACGGTGCGCCCATCCACCAGCCCGGCATCTGATAAATGATCACGTCGGCCCAGAGGAATTTGGCAACCTCTTCGGCGACGTCGTAGCCCTCGTCGATGAAGGTGGTCTTGACGTCGACACCGCCGCGATCCAGCACGCTCAGCGCGGCTTCGTGCAGGGTGGTGTTGTAGCGACCGTCGGAGTGGGCGAATTTTTTACCGCCATTGAGCAACAGCACTTTTTTCATGGTAGAGCCTCGATCGGATTCCGATGCGCAGCGCAGAGCGCTGGATGGAGAAGGGGAAAAATGGAATGGCGGCAGATTAGCGATCCGCCTCGCGCGGAATAAGCACCGGTCGCGCAAAATTCATTTGAGTAAAACGCACGAATCGATTGCCGATTGTTGCCGTAGGATTGGCCGCCATCTGAATCTGAGGAGTTTTTTGCGATGAGCGAACGCCAGGGTTTCATCCTGCACGCCAAGACCCGCCCGGAAAAAGCCGAGGCTTTCGAAGCGTTTTTCCGCGCCTACGTCGAACCGAGCCGCGCCGAACCCGGCTGCATCGAGTACCACATGCTGCGCGACAAGGAAGACCCGAGCCTGTTCATTTTCTACGAGATCTGGGAAAGCCAGGCGCATCTGGACGTGCACTCGAACCTGCCGCACATGCAGCAGTTTCTGGCCCAGCGCATGGAGTATCTGGAGCGTGATTTCGATATCCGCCCGATTGAAATGCTCAGCGCCTCGTCCGCTAACCGCTGACCAGCAGATGGGCGCCGAGCGCGCCCAGACCGATGAAGAACACCCGCCTGAACAGCACGGCGCTGATGCGCTGTCGCAGCCATTGCCCGAGCCACATGCCGAGCACTGCCGGGATCAGCGCCAGCAGTGAGGCGCTCAGTTCTGCGCCGCCAAGTGAGCCGCGCCAGAGCAACCCACCGGCCAGCGCCAGAGTCGACACGGTGAAGGACAGGCCCAGCGCCTGCACCAGTTCATCGCGGCTCAAGCCCAGGGCCTGCATGTACGGAACGGCGGGAATCACGAACACACCAGTAGCCGAAGTGATGACGCCGGTGATCACGCCACACAGCGGGCCGAGCCACGTTTCATGGCGGCGACTGACACTCAGCGTCGGCAGAAACAATCCACTCAGCGCATAGAGCAACAGCGCCGCGCCGAGCCCGCGCACCACCCAATGCCCGCCGGCCATGCCGATCCACAAAGTGCCGACCGCCGTGCCGAAGAAGATCGCCAGCAGCATAGGCCACAGCCGTTTCACCAGCCCCTGCAAATGCCCGCCGAACGCCAATTGCCAGACGTTGGTGAGCGTCGCCGGGATGATCAGCAACGCCGCAGCCTGCGACGGTGCCATAGCCAGACCGAGCAAACCCATGGCGACGGTGGGCAGGCCGAGACCGATCACGCCCTTGATCATGCCGGCGACGACGAAGGTCGCAATCACCAGCAATGAAAGGGCCAGACCGAGGTTTTGATAGAAATCTGCGAGTGCGTTCATGGCGATACTGTGCGCCTGCGCGGATGAACTGAAAATCTGTCATACACTGAGGCAGCCTCTCTCTCAGCAAGAGCCACGCGTCATGCACTTCGACCTCACCGACCTGCGCCTGTACCTGCACATCCTCGACAGCGGCAACATCACCGCCGGCGCCGCCCGCAGCCATCTGTCGCTGGCGGCGGCCAGTGCGCGGATTCGGGCGATGGAAGCGTCGCTGGGCACCGAGTTTCTTGAGCGCGGGCGCCGTGGTGTCACGCCGACGCCGGCCGGCAAAGCCCTGGCGCAACATGCGCGGGTGTTGCTGCAACAGGCCGAACGCCTGCAACAGGATCTGGCCGAGTACGCCCGCGGCGTCAAAGGTCAGGTGCGGTTGCTGTGCAACACCACGGCGCTCAGCGAATACCTGCCGGAGGTGCTGGCGGATTTCCTGCGTAAGCATCCCAATCTCGACATCGATCTGCAGGAACTGCCCAGCGCCCGCATCACGCATGCCTTGCGTCAGGGCGCAGCGGATCTGAGCATTGTCTCCGACGCGATCGACACCACCGACTTGCAGACCCGAGCCTTTCGCGATGATCCGCTGGTGCTGATTCTGCCGCTGGAACATCCGCTGTCTTACGCGACCGAAGTCAGTTTCAGCGACGCTCTGCGCCATGACTTCGTCGGGCTGCAAGCCGACAGCGCTTTGGCGATTTACCTGGAAGAGCAGGCGCTGCACAACGGCTCGCGGATGCAGATCCGCATCCGTGCTGATGGTTTCGACGGCGTGATGCGCATGGTGGCCCGAGGTGCCGGGCTGGGCATCGTGCCGCTGGCGGCGGTTCAGCGCGCTGCGCCGCAAGCCTTCAAGACCTTGCCGATGAATGAAGGCTGGGCCAGGCGCAAACTGTTGCTGTGCGCCCGCGACTTCACTGCCCTCCCCGCCTATGCCCGCGCCTTGCTCGACGCCTTGACTCTGCCCTGAGGGGCAGACTTTACCCTTGGGGTTTCTTCTTCAAGGACAGTGATTATGGGCAAGCGGATTCTGCTGATTCTCGGCCATCCATCCAGCGAAAGTTTCTGCGCGGCACTGGCCGGACGCTACACAAAATCGGCCCGCGAGGCCGGGCACGAAGTGCGGGAAATCGCCCTCGGCCAACTCGATTTCGACCCGATCCTGCGCGAAGGTTACCGTCAGGTTCAAACCCTTGAAGCGGATCTGCTCCAGGCTCAGGCCGACCTGCTGTGGGCCGAACACCTGACGCTGGTCTACCCGATCTGGTGGGGCGGGATTCCGGCGCTGCTCAAAGGCTTTTTCGACCGGGTCCTGCTTCCCGGTTTCGCTTTCAAATACCGCGAGGGCAAAGCGTTTCCCGACAAACTCCTGCACGGTCGCAGCGCCCATTTGCTGGTCACCATGGACACGCCGCCCTGGTATTACCGCTGGATCTATCGCATGCCCGGCTTGCATGAAGTGCGCAGGAACACACTGGCGTTCTGCGGGATCGAACCGCGCCGGACGCTGACCTTCGGGCCAGTGCTCGGCGCCAGCGACCATCAACGCGAAACCTGGCTGAAGCAGGCCGGATCGATTGCCCGCCATTGAGTTTTCCGCTATTGGTGCGTGAGCCCGCTGACGGAGAAAAGGGATTTGCACATGTACATCGGCCAGGCCGCACAGCGTTCGGGAACCACGATCAAGACCATCCGCCATTACGAGTCGATCGGCCTGCTGCCCGAGGCCCGGCGCCAGGGCAAATACCGGGTTTACGACCCGCAGACGGTCGAACTGCTGAGCTTTATCAAATGCGCGCAGGCGCTGGGTTTTCGCCTCAGGGAATTGCAGGCGATCTTTGCCGGCCAGCCCGAACTGACGCCTTATGAAAAAGCCCGCCGCGCGATTGCCGGCAAGCAACAGGAGATCGCGGCGCAGCTGTTGAAACTCAGCCGACAGCAAGAGGAATTGAGCGCGCTGGAGGCAAGTCTTGAACACGCGCAACAGCAATGCCTGTCGAGCGTATCGACCGCAAAATAAGCACAAGGAATAGCTTGCAAGGTACGCATACATACGTACTATATCGCCAGAGCGAACGTGTTGCCCGATACCCGTTTTCGCACAACGACAACGGACAAGGAAGAACGGATCGGCTCCATTAAACCTACATGGAATGAGGTGACGCGATGGTTGATTCAACGGAGTTTCGTAATGCAATGGCGATGCTGGGGAGTGCCGTCACCATCGTCACGACCGATGGCCCTGCGGGGCGATTCGGCTTTACTGCATCGGCGGTGTGCAGCGTGACGGATTCACCGCCCACGCTGCTGGTGTGCGTCAATCGCTCGTCGTCCAATCACGAGCATTTCAAGACCAATGGCGTGCTGTGCGTGAACGTCCTGACCGGCGATCACCAGTCTACCTCCGGTGCGTTTGCCAATCGGCAGTTGAGCATGCAGGAACGTTTTTCCAGCGTGAATTGCCAGACCCTCAAGACCGGTTCGCCGGTGATCGAAGAGGCGCTGGTCAGCCTCGATTGCCGGGTCAGCAAGGTCGACGAGGTTGGCACCCACAGCATCTTCTACTGTGAAATCCTCGAACTGCAGCAGCACAGCGAGGCCACGGAAGGCCTGGTCTATTTCAACCGCAGTTACTACCGTCTGAACGACGAACTGCGCCTGGCACCCGAGCAGTGATCCAGACACCCGCCGGCCTCGGCTGACGCTGGTTGGCGGGTCATGACAGGGATGTAACCATGCTATTCAATGAAGACAACTTCGCGGATATCGACCTGAACCTGATCATCATTTTCCTGGTGCTGTTCCGCGAACGCAGCGTGTCACGCACGGCCGAGCGCCTGCACGTCAAACAACCCGCCATCAGCGGATCGCTGGCACGGTTGCGCAAGCGGTTCGATGATCCGTTATTTCTGCGCTCTTCGAGAACCATGCGCCCGACCTCGAAAGCCGAGCAACTGGCGCAAGCACTGACGCCGGCAATCAAGCAGATCGAAGCGGTGATCCGGCTCTGAAAAACAGGCGAAAAAAAACCTGCAGGCGTGAACGCCCGCAGGTTTTTTTTCATCAGGCCGACTTGAGCGCCTGAGCGTATTCAACCCGTGCCCAGAACGCCGGCAAAAAGCACTCGCTGACCAGCAGCGCCGAGCCATTGCGGGTAAAACGCGAACGCCGGGCCAACAGACGTTCGGCTTGCGGCGCGTAGCGATAGGACAGCGCGGCCAACGGCGCACCGGGCGGCAGCAAGGCACATTGGAAAGGCTCGCGCAGGGTCTGCTCCGACGTGTAGAGAATCTCGGCCAGAGGTCGACGGCCATAACCGTTCAGATCCGCCCAGTCGCCATTCAGTGCCGGCACGCTGGTCAGGCTGCGCGCGGTGACGCAGGCCTCGCCGTCGAGCTTCATCACCACTTCGCGCACCCAGCCGATGGTCGCCAGCGGAACGTTCAGCGCTTGTGCTTCTTCAGGATTGAGTGGGCCATGGGACTGCTCGACGACTTCGATTGAATAGTCGCCCATGGCTTTCAGGCGCGGGGTCAAGGCCCCGGGCAAAAACAGCCAGTGATGCTCGGAGCCGGTCAATTCCGACAGCGGTCGCGATGACCAGTAATGACTTGTATCCATACCCGCTCACACCTTCCTGGTGATGGTGAATTGTTGGTTGCCGTGGAAGGCCAACCCTTCACCGGCGGTGTCTGTCACTCGGCTCCGTTTTCTTCGGTCACTTCGTGTTTGCTGATGACGCTGATGGTCTGTTCATCGGTCTTGACCGCCGCCAGCAGCGAGTCGAGCAATCCCGGAAAACGCACGTCCATGTCTTCACGACGCAAGGACAGCAGGTTTTCCCGACCGTAAGGGCGCTGCCAAATCAGACCGCTGTCGCGCAGAACCCGCCAGTGGTGAGTCATGGTCGACTTCGATGCGCCCTTGAGGATCCGGCCGCACGGATGTTCCTGGCCATCGGACAACACTTTCAACACGGTCAGGCGTAGCGGGCTTCCCAATGCGTTCAGCACATTTTCCAGAAGGATCTGATCCTGATTGGGATGATTCGGGACGTTCATAGGTAGGTACCCTTGATGATATAGGCGGGAAAAATCCGGCTTGTATTCGTCTATACGAGAACAGTAAGACTATACACAAGATGTTTTTTCCCCGCGACAGCCGCCCCGGAGGCGGCGTCCCGCAAAACAACTACAAATCGCTGCTCTGCGCTGTCTCCAGCGCGGGCGCCTGGAACCCGCCGCCCAGCGCTGCCATCAACGAAACCGAACTGTCGATGTGCTTGCTGTTGAGGAAGGCCAGGCGCATTTCGTCCTGAATCAATTGTTGCTCGATGTTAAGCGCATCGAGGAACGTGTCCTCCCCGGCCTTGTAGCGCGACTGCGACAGATCGTAAGACGACTGCGCAATCGAACAGGCATCGCGCTGCACGACGATCTGCTGCTCGAACGAACGCAACTGCGTCACCGAAATCGCCACCTCGTGCAGGGCCGAATTCAGCACCCGGTTGTACTGCGCGATGGAGCTGTCGAGTTCGGCATTGCCGGCCTTGAGATCCGAGCGCAGGCGCCCGGCATCGAAGATCGGCAGCGACACCGTCGGCGCCACATTCCAGAACTTGCTGACCCCGGCGAACAGCGCATCTCCCGTCAATGCATGAGAACCCGCCGCCGCCACCAGATTGATGTTCGGGTAGAACGTGGTCTTCACCGCCTCGACGTTTTTAGTCTCGGCCTCCACGCGCCAACGTGCGGCGACGAGGTCCGGACGACGGCCCAACAACTGGGCTGGCAACTGCGCCGGCAAGGCCACCACACTGGCTTGCAGATTCGATGGGCGCTCGAGCGTGTGCGCACGATCAACGCCTTTGCCGATCAGCGCCGACAACTGGAGACGAGCAATTTCAATGTCTTCGTTGGCGCCGATCAGGGTCGATTCCGAACGCGCCTTGAGGCTTTGCACCTGCTTGAGTTGCGACAGGTTGTCGAGGCCCGAGCCGTAACGTGAATCCGTCAGGTCCACCAGTTTGCTCAGGCGCTCGAGATCCCGTTGATTGAGCTCCGAGACCTGCCACGCATACGCCAACTGGTTGTAAGCCTTGACCACGTTGACCGCCAGAATGAGCCGCGACGATTGCAGATCGACTTCCGCCGCTCGTGCGCTGTTGAGCGCCGACTCCCACGCGGCACGCTGGCCACCCCAGAGGTCGAAGGTGTAGCCGAAATTGACCGCCAGATTGCGTGCGGTGAAATACTTGTGGCCCTCGCCGCTGTAGTCCTCAAAGCGCGACAGCCGACCGCGAGTGACACCCGCCGACGCGTCCATTTCCGGATAACGCTCGGCGTCGCGCAGGTCGAGAAATGCGTTGGCTTTCGCGACCCGGGCAGCGACTTCCTGCAAGTCCGGGTTGCTGGCGTAAGCCTCTTCGATAAGAGCACCTAGACGTGGATCACCCAGCGATGTCCACCAGTCCGCACGCGGCCATTGGGCCGGCGGCAATTTGTCTTTCAGGCTGTCGGACGGCGCATCGCCGACCGCCAGCAATTTGCCCTGATGATCGATCCCGGCGTAGTTCACACAACCGGCCGCCAACAGGATGGACGCCGCCAGCGGCGCCAGCATCAAACGTGTAATCGAATGCATGTCACGTCCTCACAGGATGGGTTGCGGCACGCCGGCCGGCTCGGCTTCGGGTGCGTGGCTCGGCTGCTTGATCGAACTGAGCAGCGTGTACACCGACGGCAGAATGAACAGGGTGAACAAGGTGCCGATCAGCATCCCCACCACAATCACCAGGCCCAGGCCGAAGCGGCTGTTGGCGCCGGCACCGCTGGCGAACAACAGCGGCGCGAGGCCGACCACCATCGCCGCAGTGGTCATCAGGATCGGCCGCAGACGCACCTGCGCGGCGTGCTGGATCGCTTGCACGCGGTCCATGCCTTGCTGGCGCTGCAACTCGTTGGCGAACGCAACCATCAGGATCCCGTGCTTGCTGATCAGACCGATCAGCGTGATCAGGCCGATCTGGGTGTAGATGTTCATCGAGGTCATGCCCAGCGCCAGCGGCACCAGGGCCCCGCAGATCGACAGCGGCACGCTGATCAGAATGATGAACGGGTCGCGGAAGCTCTCGTATTGCACGCTCAGCACCAGGTAGATGATCACCAGGGCCAGGCCGAAGGTGAACGCCAGGCTGTTGCCTTCCTGCACGTATTGGCGGGCGTCCGACTGCCAGTCGAAACTGAAGCCGGCCGGGAAGCCTTCCGATTGTTTTTGCAGGAAGCCCACCGCATCACCCAGGGTCACGCCCGGCGCCGGAATGGCCTGGAACGTGGCGGAGTTCTGCTGGTTGAACTGGGTCAGGCGATTCGGCTCGACCTTGACGCTGAGGGTGGCCAGTGTCGACAGCGGGACCGGATTGCCCTTCTGATCCTTCACGTAATACAGCTTCAGGGTTTCCGGGGTCAGGCGATCCGCCGACACCGACTGCGGAATCACGTCATAGGAACGGCCGTGGAACGAGAACCGGTTGACGTACTTCTCGCCGATCAGGCTGTTCAGCGTTTCGCCAATGTCCTGCATGCGGATGCCCAGAGCGTTGGCCTTGGCCCGGTCGACCTGGATTTCCACCACCGGGTTGTTGAAGTCCAGATCACTGTCGACCACCGCGAACAGACCGCTGGCTTGCGCCGCCTGCTTGAGCTGATCCATCACGTTGTACAGCGCCAGATATTCCTGATCGCTGCGGATCACCATCTGCACCGGCAGTCCACCGGTAGAGCCCGGCAACGGCGGCATCTGGAACACGAAAATGCTCGTGCCTTCGATCTGGTTCACCCGCGCCTGCAAGTCAGGCTGGATGGTGTTGGCATCGCGGCCGCGTTTTTCCCAGTCCACCAGGTTGATCCCGCCGACGCTGTTGGACAGACCGTCGGAACCGTTCGCCACCCAGTTGCTGTAACCCTCGGGGATTTCGTTGAAGGTCTTGTACAGCTCGTGTGCGTAGGCTTCGAGGTAGTTCAGGTTGGCGTGCTGTGGTGCCTTGATCGCGGTCAGCAGGATGTTCTGGTCTTCCAGCGGCGCCAGTTCGGTCTGCGCCGAGCGATAGAGGAACGGCAGGCTGAAGAAGATCACCAGCGCCACGCTCAGGCTGATCCAGCGACGCGCCAGCGAACCGCCGAGCAGTGCGCCATAACGACGGGACAGGTACTGGAAGAACCGATCTGCCTTCACCGCCATGAAACCTTCGCTGGTTTTCGCGTCCAGCAAGCGGGTACTCATGATCGGCGACAGGGTCAGGGCGACGATGCCGGAAATCACCACGGCGCCGGCCAGGGTCAGCGCGAACTCCTTGAACAGCGTGCCGGTGAGGCCGCCCATCAGACCGATCGGCGCGTACACCGCCGCCAGGGTGAAGGTCATCGCCACCACCGGCCCCGCCACTTCACGGGCGCCGATCAGCGCAGCGTCGAACGGCGTCTTGCCCTCTTCGATGTGACGGTGGACGTTTTCCACCACGACGATGGCGTCGTCCACCACCAACCCGATGGCGAGCACCATGGCAAGCAAGGTCAGCAGGTTGAGGCTGAAGCCGAACATCTGCATCAGCATCGCCGCGCCGAGCATCGACAGCGGGATGGTCACCAGCGGAATCAGCACGGTGCGGAACGTGCCCAGGCACAGGTAAATCACCAGCACCACGATCACCAACGCTTCGAGCAGGGTGTAGCTCACCTCGTCGATCGACGACTGAATGAAGTGCGCCACTTCGAACGGGATCTGCACGGTCACGCCCGGTGGCAGGGTTTCCTGGATCTGCGGCAGCAATTCACGCACACGTTTGACGATGACCAGCGGGTTGCCGGTCGGTGCCGCGTCCAGACCGAGGAACAGCGCCGGCACATCGCTCATCGCGCCGCTGGTGTCGGTGGAGGCGGCGTTCAACTCCACGGTGCCGACGTCACGCACACGGATGATGTGGCCGTTGTCGTTGCGCAGCACCATGTCGCGGAAATCTTCGACGCTGTTCAGGTCAGTATTGACCCGCAGGTTGCTGACCACGTACAGGCCTTTGACCTGACCCGGAGCCGCCTGAAAGTTGTTGCCCTCGATGGCCGCCGAAACGTCCTGCCCGGTCATGCCGTAACCGGCCAGACGCTGCGGGTCGAGCCACAGGCGCATGGACAGTTTCTGCTCGCCCATGATGTTGATCTTGGCCACGCCTTCGATGCCGGCGAACATCGGCTCGACGACGCGGGAGATGTAGTCGGACATCTCCGGAATGGTCAGGTTGGAGCTGGCGAACGCGACGTAGGCCACGCTGGTGAAGCCGCCGGACGTGCGTTCCACCACCGGGTCGTACGCGTCCTTCGGCAAGCGGTATTTGATCTGGTTGACCTTGGCCATGACCTCGGTCAGCGCCGCGATGGAGTCACTGTTGAGTGCCATGCGGATCGTCACCTGGCTGCGGCCCTGGGTCGAGGCCGACGACAGATAGTCGATGCCTTCGACCGAGGCCACGGCCTGGCTGATCGGCTGCGTGACGAAGCCTTGCATCAGTTCCGAAGAGGCGCCGGGGTACTGGGTCGTGACCGTGATGGTCGACGTCTCCAGCATCGGGTACTGGCGGATCGGCAGGTTCATCAGCGCGCGCACCCCGAACAGCAGGATCAGCGTGCTGACCACCACGGCCAGCACCGGGCGGCGAAGAAAGAGGTCGGTGAAATTCATTTTTCCAGCCCACTGAGTTTAAGAGCAATCGTGTCCGGCACGCCTTCCACCGCCACGCCGTCGTGGAGCTTGAGCTGGCCGGACGTCACCACTTGCACGCCTTCGGTCAGGCCCTTGTCGACCACCGCCCAGCCATCGCGGCGCTCGCCGACCTTGATGCTTTCGCGCTTGACCTTCTGCACGCCGGCCTCGTCGGTGTAGACCGAGAACACGCTTTCGCCGTAGGCGTTGTAGGTGATCGCGGTTTCCGGAATCAGCAGCTCGGCGGTCTGCGGAAGGGTCACCGAGACCCGTGCATACATGCCGGGACGCAGGCGTTTTTGCGTGTCGGTGATGACCGCTTGCACGTTGATGGTGTGGGACTGGTTGATCTGCGGATCGACCGCGACGATCTTGCCGGCGAAGGTCACATCACCCCACGCATCGACCTTGGCCTGCACGGTCTGGCCCAGTTGCACTTGCGAGCCATCGCGCTCGGCGAGGGTGAAGTTGACGCGCAGCACGCCCGGATCGGTCAGGGTTGCCACCGCGCTGCCGGCCTGCAGGTATTGGCCCAGGTGCGCCTGGCGAATGCCGAGGGTGCCGGCGAACGGCGCGCGGATATGCCGTTGAGCGATCTGCGCCTGCATGCGCTCCATGTCGCCTTTGGCCGCGTCGTATTGAGCGCGGGCACTGTCGAAGGCGCGACGGCTTTCGGCGCCGGTCTTGGCCAGTTCCTGGACCCGGGCGAACTGGGCCTTGGCCGATTCGTACTCGCCTTTCAGGCGAACCAGTTCGCCTTGCTCCGGCGCATCGTTGAGCTTGAGCAGCACTTGCCCCGCCTTCACTTCATCGCCGGACTCGAAATCGATGTCCACCACTTTGCCGCTGACTTCAGCCGACACCAGCACCTGACGCTGGGCTTCGAGTTTGCCGATGGCTTCGAGGTAGTAGGTGTACGGTTGTTTCTTGACCACGGCCAGACCGACCCGGGTGCTGGGGATCCGTTGCTCGGCCGCCGCCGGTGGCGGCGACCAGAAACGCCAGCCCAGTGCAGCAGACAACACCACCACAAGAATAATAAAGATCAGCGACTTGATAATGTTTCGAGCAAGCATGTGGCACTCCCTTGACTCTTTGCTGCGAGCACAAAAGTTTGAGTTTTAAGAAAATAAAGGTGCAACTTAAGGCGGGCGCGTTATCGATCCCTGTGAACTTTCACTTGTAAACGCGCCCGCTTTATTTATCCGCTGTTACGCCGCGGCCAGTACGTTGGTTTTATCCAGGTAATACTTGCCGATACCATGCAAGTTCAAAGGCGACAACGTGAAGTGCTTCGAACCGGTGTGAATATCGCGGAAGCAACGCTCCAGGAAGTGCGACTTGTAGACGGCTTTGGAACCGGCCATCGAGTAGATCTGGTTGACCGCATTGACCGAGTTCTCGGTCAGCACCGAGGCTGCCAGGCCGACGCGGGCGCTGACCGGTTCGCCGATGGTTTCACCCCGGTTGATGACCTGATGGATCGCATCTTCCAGCAGCAGTTGTGCGGTGTGCACCGCGGAGATGGCGCGACCGGTCTTCTCGAAGATCACCCCTTCCAGGCCCGGGTCGGTGTTCACGGCGCGGTCATTGCGGAAGTGATCGACCGCAGCCCGGGCCACGCCCAGCACGGTGGACATCGCCGCCAGGGTGCCGAACTCGTAGTAACCGGTGGCGTAGGCCCGGGTGCTGCGCGCTTCGGGGGATTGTTTGAGGGTTTCGACATCCAGCGAGAAAGACTTGTGGACGATCACGCTGGAGCACTGGAAGTGATGGCTGCCGGTGCCGCGCATGCCCAGGGTGTCCCAGGTCGGCAGGATGGTGCACTGGCTGGCGGGCACGAAGAACATCCGCACTTCCGGAGTGGTGTTGTTTTCGGTGCCTTTGACGGTGGCGGTGCAGACCAGCCAGTCGGCGTGGGCCGAGCCGCTGGCGAACGCCCATTTGCCGCTCAGCAGGTACTCGTCGCCCATCGGCAGCGCTTCGCCACCGGAGTGGATGGCGCCGATCACGAAACCGTCGCAGTGGTTGTAGATCGCTTCGGAAGTGGCTTCCGGCAGGTAATCCGACAGGCGCCCCATCGCCACTTGCACCGCAAGCTGCCAGGACAGCGAAGCGTCAAACCGGGCGAATTCCAGCAGCAGGGCCGAGGTGGTCTGGATATCGACCTGGGATCCGCCGAACGCCTTGGACACCGAGGTACGGCCAAAACCTTCCTTGAAGAATCGGGACATCACATCCTTGTGCGTCGCGTTGGTCTGCTCGCTGTAATCGCGGTGCTGAATAATCAGCGGATTCAGTGCACGCACCTTCTCGAGCCATTCATTGGATTCGGAGGGAAGGCTGTTCCATTGCATTAGATTTTTCATAACGGCTCCTAGCTATTATTTATTTACGATCAGCAGACGAAAAAACAGACAGAACTTTTTATTGTTGTTAAACCCCGATAAAAATGTACGTCTACAGTCGTACATTTGACAAGCACTATTATCAGACTTCTTTCATTTCCCAAATAAAAGAGCAATTACTGTCCGACAATAACGCGAGGCGCAAGAGGCCACGTAACTTGCGAACAAGTTACGTTGCTTGAATCTTTTGATTACTTCACGCCGGCACGCCGGTCACTGACTTTCGACAGTGAGGCCCAGTCCTGATCGGCCTGACCATGGGCCATGCCGTCCAGCAGGTTGTCCCTCAACACGCTGGCAAACGGCAGGGGCACCTGGGCCGCTTCACCGGCCTCCAGCGCCAGGCGTACATCCTTGAGACCCAGCGACAATTTGAAACCGGCCGGCTCGAATTTCTCATCGACCATCAGCTTGCCGTAGCCCTGATAGACCGGCATGGCGAACAGGGCCGAGGTGATCATCTCGATGAACGCCTCGCGACTGATACCGTAGCCGCCGGCCAGGGTCGAGGCTTCGGCCATGGATTCGATTGCCGAGGCGATCATCAGATTGGCCGACAGTTTGGCGGCGCAGGCCACTTCAGCCGTGTCGCCGAGCGTCCAGGTCTTGCGCCCCAGCACATCGAACAGCGGCTGCACCCGGGCCAGTGCTTCGGCGGGCCCGGAGGCGAGAATATTCAGATTGCCGGCAGCCGCCACATCGACCCGCCCCAGCACCGGTGCCGACACGTAACCGACGCCGCGTGTTTCATGCACGGTCGCCAGTTCCCTGGCCAGCGACACGGACACCGTGGACATGTTGACGTGAACGCTGCCGGCCCGCAGACCGTCCAGCGCCTTGGCGTCGAAGAACACCGAGCGGATTGCCGTGTCATCGCCGAGCATGGAAATCAGCACCTCGGCCTTCGCCGCCAGCGCCGGTGTCTCGACAGGTTCGGCGCCGGCCTTGGCCAGTGCTTCCAGCGGTGCCGACGAACGATTCCACACGCGGACCCGATGCCCGGCTTTCAGCAGGTTCAGCACCATCGGTGCGCCCATCGTGCCCAGACCGATAAATCCCAGTTCCATATCGCGTTCCTCTCTCGATGAGGTGTTCAAAGCCGTTCAGACGATGATGCAGAATTGCGATTGTACGTGTACAGGCGTACATTTCAAGTGCCGCGATGATTCATTCTTCGCGGCAAGGGTTTCAAACACACCTTTACCCAAGGCAAGGAGGCTTTATGCAATTCGGGATCTACACCGTTGGCGACGTCACACAAGACCCTACCAACGCCCGTACCCCCAGCGAATCCGAGCGCATCCAGGCCACCCTGCAAATTGCGCAGAAGGCCGAAGACATCGGACTGGACGTGTTCGCCACCGGCGAGCACCACAATCCCCCGTTCATCACCTCCTCTCCCACCACGCTGCTGGCCTACATCGCAGCCAAGACCCAACGCATCATTCTCTCGACGTCTACCACCCTGATCAGCACCAACGATCCGGTGCGTCTGGCCGAAGAATATTCGCTGCTGCAAAACCTCTGCGGCGGCCGTATGGACCTGATGCTCGGCCGGGGCAACACCGCGCCGGTCTATCCCTGGTTCGGCAAGAGCATCGCCGACGGTCTGCCACTGGCGATGGAAAACTATCGCCTGCTGCACCGGCTCTGGCGCGAAGAAGACCTCAACTGGAGTGGACGCTTTCGCACTCCGCTGAAAAACTTCACCTCGATCCCGAGGCCCCTCGATGACCTGCCGCCCTTCGTCTGGCACGGCTCGATCCGCACCCCGGAAATCGCCGAGCAGGCCGCGTATTACGGCGACGGTTTTTTCGCCAGCCACATCCTCTGGCCCCGTGAGCATTTCATGGCGCTGGTCGAGTTCTACCGCGCGCGGTTTGCCCATTACGGTCACGGCACGCCGGAGCAGGCGATCGTCGGTCTCGGCGGGCATATTTTCATGCGTCGCAACTCGCAGGATGCACGCCGTGAATTCCGCCCCTACTTCGACAACGCCCCGGTGTATGGCCACGGTCCATCCTTGGAAGAGTTCATGGAGATGACCCCGCTGGCGGTTGGCAGCCCCCAGGAAATCATCGACAAGACCCTGACCTTCCGCGAGTACTTCGGCGACTATCAGCGCCAGCTGTTCCTGTTCGACCATGGCGGCATTCCGCTGAAGACCGTGCTGGAACAACTCGACATGTTCGGCAAGGAAGTGTTGCCGGTGCTGCGTGAAGAAACCCGCAAACGCCGCTCGCCGCTGGCGGCCGAAGCGCCGACACATGCCAATCGCCTGGCCCGGTTGCAAACCCTGTCGGCCGATCCGCACGCCACGGCCAAAGCTGCACAACTCGACAGCGTGACCGGCCACTGAACCTGTGGGAGCGAGCACGCTCGCTCCCACACTTGATCAGGCAGCGCCTTTCAACGGGCGCTGTGCATCCATCGCCACCACCACGTCATCGTGGATCAAACGCGCCAGATACTGACCGTAACCGGTCTTGCTCATGCTGCCCGCGTGCACCAGCAATTGCGCGTCGTCGATCCAGCCCTTGTTGTAAGCGATCTCTTCGAGGCAGGCGATTTTCAGGCCCTGGCGTTTCTCGATGGCCTGCACGAAATTGCCGGCCTCAATCAACGCATCGTGGGTTCCGGTATCCAGCCAGGCCATCCCACGACCCATCACCGATACGTTCAATTTCCCGCGTTGCAGATAGACGTTGTTGACATCGGTAATCTCCAGTTCACCTCGCGGCGATGGCTTGATGTCGGCGGCAATCTTCAGCACTTCGTTGTCGTAGAAATACAGGCCGGTGACGGCATAGTTGGACTTCGGATCGCTCGGTTTTTCGCAGATGCTCAGGGCCTTGCCGGCAGCATCGAATTCCACCACGCCAAAGCGCTCGGGATCGGCCACGTAGTAACCGAACACCGTAGCGCCTTCATCACGCGCCGCCGCTAGCAGCAGGGTTTCGCCGAAGCCGGCGCCGTAGAAAATGTTGTCGCCGAGCACCAGGCAGACGTTGTCTTCACCGACGAATTCGCGACCGATGATGAATGCTTGAGCGAGACCGTCCGGGCTCGGTTGTACCGCGTAGCTCAGGCTCAGGCCCAACTGGCTGCCATCGCCGAGCATGCGCTGGAAGCCCGGCAGATCTTCCGGGGTGGAGATGATCAGGATCTCGCGGATTTCCGCCAGCATCAGCACCGACAGCGGGTAGTAGATCATCGGTTTGTCATACACCGGCAGCGACTGTTTCGAGACGCCCAGGGTGATCGGGTGCAGACGCGAACCGGCGCCGCCCGCCAGCAGAATTCCTTTGTACTTGGCCATGCTTTTTTCCTTTCAAGCAGTGAGATTTGAATGACTGAATGTTCAAGCCACGAGGGCTTCGTCGCGTTGCTCGCCGAGGCGCTCCAGCGCGTAGGCACCGGACATCACCCGCACCCACCAGGCGCGGTTGTCCAGATACCAGTCGACGGTTTTCTGCATGCCGCTTTCGAAGGTTTCCTGCGGCGTCCAGCCCAGCGTCGTGTGGATTTTCCCGGCATCGACGGCGTAGCGTTTGTCGTGGCCAGGACGATCCTTGACGAAGGTGATCAGGTCGCGGAAGTGCGCAACACCCGCCGGTTTTTCCGCGCCGCGTGCCTCAAGCAAATCGCACAGGGTTTGCACCACTTCCAGGTTGGTCTTCTCGTTGTGGCCGCCGATGTTGTAGGTCTGCCCGACCTCACCGCGCGTGACCACCGCGTACAGGGCGCGGGCGTGATCTTCGACGAACAGCCAGTCGCGGATTTGTGCGCCATCGCCGTACACCGGCAACGGCTTGCCTTGCAGCGCATTGAGAATGACGTGAGGAATCAGTTTTTCCGGGAAGTGATACGGCCCGTAATTGTTCGAGCAATTGCTCATCACCACAGGCAGGCCAAAGGTGCGATGCCAGGCGCGGACCAGATGATCGGAACCGGCCTTGGTCGCTGAGTACGGCGAACTTGGCGCATACGGCGTGCGCTCGGTGAACGCCGGATCTTCGGGTTCCAGATCGCCATACACTTCGTCGGTGGAAATGTGATGGAAACGGAACGCCGCCTGTCGCGCCGCGTCCAGTCGGTTCCAGTAACCACGCGCCGCTTCGAGCATCGTGTAGGTGCCGACGATGTTGGTTTCGATGAAGGCTTGCGGGCCATCGATCGAGCGGTCCACGTGGGACTCGGCGGCCAGGTGCATCACCGCATCCGGTTGCAGGCGCGCGAACAGTTCGTCCAGCGCCGGCTTGTCGCAGATGTCGACCTGGCAGAAACGGTAACGCGGCGAATCGGACACATCGGCCAGCGATTCCAGGTTGCCGGCGTAGGTCAGTTTGTCGACGTTGATCACTTCACATTCGGTCTCTTCAATCAGAAACCGCACCACGGCCGAGCCAATGAAGCCCGCGCCCCCTGTCACTAAAATTTTCATCAGCGCCTCCCCTGGCAAAATGATGATTGAACGTCCTTCGATGCTGTGTGCGGGTCAGTTCAACAACGCAACCCAGTATGGCGACAGCCCTTGTTCGAGAATCAGCAGCGTCTGGATGCAGACGAAGCTTTCGTCGGTGGTCGCCGAGGTCGCGTTGAGCGGGCCGAATCCACCGTCCTGCTTCTGATGGGCAGCGATCCAGTCTTTCGATTCCTGCAAATACGTCGGCTGCGCGTCGAGCAGGTACATCGCCGCGATGGCCATGTAAGTACCCACCAGGCTGACCGCTTTGCCCGGCCGGTAGTGGAACGAGCCGTTGACCAGTTGCAGCTTTTGCAGCCAGGCGACGGTCTGTTCGGCATCGACGATGCGTCGGTTGAGAATGAAAAGCGTCGACACCACGCGGTACACCGAAAACGCGTCCGGCGGATATCCCGGCTTGTTGGCGAAACCGCCATCGGCCGAGCGGCAGCGCAAGGCAAACGCCATCACGCCCTGCTCGTCCGGTGCCTTGGCTTCAAGCGCATGCAGCGACAGCACCGCCAGATTGGTGTGCCAGATGTCCGAGCCGAAACCCGGCACATCGCCGAACCCGCCATCGGGGTTCTGACACGCTTGCAGGTAACGCACGCAACCGCCGATATCGTTCGGCAACGCGCCCAGCACTCGCAGCGACAGCACCGCGCAGTAGGTCGCGAACACATCGCTCAGATGCCCCGGTTGCTCGGCAAATCCACCGTCGGTGTTTTGTGAAGCCCTGATGCAATCGATCAGGCTGGCCTTGTTTTCGATTTGCAGACCCAGCGCATGCAAGTCCGAGATCACGTGCAACCCGGAGAACACCTGCCAGGTCTTGTCGGCACGGAACCCCAGTGGCGCGGTTTCGGCAGTCAGCCCGTAAGGCGTTTCATTCGATGCCCGAGCCTTGGCCAGCCAAGCCAGATAACGCTGCAGATCGACATTGATGGTCGGCACGCCGTTCGGATGAATGCGCTGCACATCACCACCGCCATCGATCACTTGCAGCTCACGGTTTACCAACGCCGCATCGTCATGATGAGTGACGGCAGCGGCCGGTTCGATGGACTGCAAGGCGTGGGCGGCGGCGAGCTGGGTTTTCAGGCTTTTCAGGTGCAACGGCAGGTACGTCAGGTTGCCGATGCTGAAGATCCCCGGCTGACGCGGCGGCGCCCAGAACTGCCGAATGAATGGCACGGTCGGGTCATCCGGCGTCGACCAGAAATAGCCCTTGCCCATGAACAGCCCGCCATTGCACGCGTCGTGAAACTCCAGCAACGCTGCCGTCACCGAAGCCCGGTCGGCTTCGCTCGCGCCGGACGGCAAGGCTTGAATCGCCTGCAACAGCAACGCCACGTCATAGGCGGTCTTGATCGGGAATGGCGACTCGTGATGTTTGTACGAGGTGTGCCAGTCGCAACGCACTTTGCCGTTGATCCCGACCCGATCCCAATACCCGCCGTACGCCGGATCGCGGAACAGCGCCAGGGTTTGCAGCAGGAACGAACGGGCCAGATTCGACAACGCATTATCGTCGCGCGCGTCAGCCAGTTGCGCCAGCACCAGGCTTACCTGAGCCCGCACACCGCAACGGGTCAGCGCCACATCGACACAGGATTGGCTGTCGCTGCCGGCCACCCGGCCGATCAGGTTTTCCGCATGAATCTGCAAGTGCCCGACCAAGCCGAGACCCAACGGCTGATTGTCGATACGCGCCAGCAAGGCCGTGGCACTGATGTCGAGATCGATCGAGGTCGCGAGCTCCAGCGGAGTCGACCAGTCGCTGCTGTACAGGCCGGCGACCGTGGAACGGGCGTAGAGCGCTTCGACCTTTTCCAGCAGGCCGTGGATCGCAGCATTGTTCGCCGCGTCCTGCGGCACCCGGCGCTGATAGGCAATCAACGCCGCCAGCGCGTCCAGTTGCAGCGCCAGCGTGCGGCAGCGTCCGGAGCCGTGCGGCGTCCAGTAGCGGTCGGCGAGCTCATGGAAACCGCCATTCGACGCATCATGCAAACGCATCAGCCCGTCATGGGCAAAACGCAGTTCGACATCGTCGCCGTGTTCAGCCTGGTAGAGCGTCGCCGCGACCTGATCCTGCAATTGCTTGTCGCTGGAAATCGCAACCTCGCCACTGGCATCGGTCACGGCGAAAAAGCCGCCGTGGTCGATGTCCTTGAGGCCTTGATCAAATAGAAACTGCGGATGCAGTGACATGGTGAATCCCTCTTCCTTGAGGTTAAGCGGCTTTGCTTTCGGTCAGCGACACAACGCTGCCCTGGCACAACTCGATGATGCGCGTCGCGGCGCGGGCGGCACCTTCGCCATCCGGCGCGGCCACTTGCTGATGCGGCGCGTAGTAGGTCGATGCGTCGGTGTCTTTTTCCAGTTCGCCCTGGATCAGTTCGACGATCGCATCGCGGTCGTGGCCCAGATGCGTCGGGAAACCCAGCAGCTCCAGACGGCGCAGCGCTTCGAGTTCGTGGTACTCGGATTTGGACGGCAGCACGAACAGCGTCGGAATCTGGAGTGCGGCGATTTCCGTCACGGTGATCCAGCCCGGCGCCGAAATCAGCAGGCTGGCTTCGCGCAGCAGGCCCATCCAGTCGGGGTAGTACGGCACGCAGACGACGCCGTCCTGAGCCTGGATATCCTGACGGCCGAGTAACACCAGTTTCAGTTCCGGATTGCGCTCGCGCAGGATCTTGAAGCTGTCCAGATACGCAGCGAGCAGCGCATCCTTGTTCTGGGCAAACATCGTGGTGCCGCTGATCGAAGCCACAATGAACGGCGAGTCGCCGAGGTTCAGTTGCTCGCGCACGTTCAAGCCGGTCTGCACATTGATGTCGCGGATCATCGGGCCGACAAAATGCGCCTTGCCGCTGACCAGCGCTTCGGCCACCGGCGTGCCCTGATCGAGGGAAGCCACGTACGGTTTGTCGGTCAGCACCAGTTGGCTCTGATTGATCATCCAGTTGAACTGGCTGTGCAGCGCGGTGCGGGCCCGGGCCATTTCCAGCGCGTTGACTTCGAAACCGCCGTCGGCCAGATCATGGTCTTCGAGCTGGCACAGGGTGAAGTCGTAGCGCTCGGTGACGAACACCAGCGGCGTACCGCTGAAAATCGCGGCCAGGCAGGCGGCCATGTTGTAGTCCGACACCAGAGCGGTCGGTTTGTACTCGGCGATCAGGGCCAGGTAAGACAGAATCCGCTCGCCGGACAAGAAGGTATTGGCGATATAACCGCCAATGTAATTATTCCAGTCGAGTTCTTTCGACAAGTTGCTCTTTTTCGAGTAATCGACCAAACGACCGGCAATATCCACAACTTCTACGCCAGACTTTTCGAACATCGGCGTGAAGGTTGGCTGCAAGGAAGCCAGTGCAACGGTCAATGGCATGTCCGGACGCTGTTTCTTGATCGCCTGAGCGATGGACAGCGCGCGCATGTTGTGACCGGAACCGGTTGGATTGGGGGCAAATAAAATCATTCCTGAATCTCCATTAGTTGAACAACGCCATGAACCACAGTGTTTTCCAATACATCCCTTATAACCACCGAGTACGGCTTGATAACGGCACCGTCACCAATATTCAGTGGACCTACCAAGATGGCGCCCTCGCCAATAACGCAACGACTTCCAATGCGCACCGGTGCCTCCTCCCAAGGCAGTGAGCGGAATGAATGATCATGGGTGGAGGCAACGATCGTGACCCCCTCGGACAACTCGCTGAAAGCACCGACGGATACGCCGCCGGCCGCCTCGATAACCACACCGGCCGCGAGTCGCGCGCCGGTGCCCAATTCGATGCCACCCAGTTGCGACATACCGCCCTGACGGCTGCTGCGCCCGATCAGGATGCAGTCCCGGGCGATTTCCACCGACGCCCCGCCGCGCAATTCGGCATCGATCAGGGCGTCGTCGCTGATGTCCCAGGTCTGGGTGTCGGGGTTCAGCGACTTGAGCCGCGCGACCGACTGCGTGGACCGATCGAGCATTGACGGCAAGCCTTGGCGCGCCCGGTCCCGGACTTTGGCCAGCACCGGTTCCGGGCTCGGTCGGCCGTCCTCGACCACGGTGCGCCGGGCAATGACCCGCGCCGGACGACCGACGACGATTGCGTCCGGCGGCACATCCGCTGTCACCAACGCGCCAGCCGCCACCACGGCCCCGGCACCGATGGAGACACCGGCAGCCACGGTGGACTTGGCGCCCAGCCAGACGTTTTCGGCAATCCGAACCGGCGACTGCGCCGTCCCCAGGCATTGGGCACCGGTGGCGAACATGCTGGATTTACCGATGGACGCGTGCTGCAAATCGCACCTGAAGCCGATGAAGCAGTCATCGCTTATCTGCACATTTGTCAGGCGACTGCCGACACGCACCCAGACGTGCCGACCAAGTTCACTCGCACTATCAACAATTGTCGAAACTTCAATTACGTTTATGTCGTCCACAATAAAGCCTCATTCCATTGATGCCGGGCACATAAAAATTCGATAGGCGTGCGTATCCCGCAGATATAAATCCGCCAGCGCACAAATAATAATTAACTGTTTATTTAAGGCTTCTACTCAAAGCACGCGAGACATTGCGTCCGCGCCGCTTATTAACTGTCCGGTTCATTCAACTGTCATTATTCATTAACAACAGGTAGAAGTTCACACTTGAGCCAAAAGCCAAGTCAGTTTCGAGATGAGAAAAAGCCGATTCAAGTCTGTCCGTGACTCAGGTTAAGCTCCCTTTGGAGGAATAGTTCTTTAGTACGAATGTTATAGTACAGACGATTTTGTTTTGCAATAGGTGTCAGAATGGTTATCTCGTTTTAGTCTAAAAATTTATTGAACTTTTATGGTGCACGCTTGTACCAAAACCTTCTTATATGCACAGCGTTGGTGCAATTCGGTAGATGCGCAGATCTCCTCAGCGCTTACAGGCATCTGGAGGTCGACCCAAGACATTCCAACAGCACCCGCGAAGGCTACGGTGACGGCTCCAACTCCCTTTGGCCTGGAGCCGTCATGCCCGCACCTATCACCGTTCTGCGCGACACCCATCCCCTGCCCGTACTCGACGCCTGCAAATGGGAAAAACTCGAGGGCGACCCGCACACCGTCAACCTCAACGCCTACACCAGCGAAGACGGCAGCAAGATCATGGGCACGTGGATCTGCACGCCGGGCAAGTGGCGGGTGGATTACGTGAAGTGGGAGTACTGCCATTTCCAGGAAGGCTACTGCGTGATTACCCCGGACGGCATGGAGCCGATTCACCTGCGCGCCGGCGACATCTTCGTGGTCGAGCCAGGCATGAAGGGCACTTGGGAAGTGGTCGAGACCGTGCGCAAATATTTCGTGTTCGCCTGATACAAAAAAGCCGGGAAACCACCCGACGTGATTTCCCGGCAACACCTACTGCATTGGATGTGCAGGCCTGCGACGAGCGCAGGCCTGACGACGATTACTGCGGCTTGCGATAGCTGTTGATGATCGCCGAGAAGTCCTTGCCCCCTTCCCCGCGCTGACTCATCGCCTGATACAACTGCTGCGCCACCGCGCCCAGCACCACCGGCTGATGGGCCTGACGCGCCGCTTCGGTGGCCAGCCCCAGATCCTTGAGCATCAGCTCGGCGCCGAAGCCACCGGTGTAACCGCGCGAGGCCGGCGCCGTTTCGACGATCCCCGGCCACGGGTTGTACATTTCCGAACTCCAGCAACGCCCGGTCGAGCTGTTGATGATCCCGGCAAGCACGCCGGTGTCGATCCCCAGCGCGTCGCCCAGGGCCATCGCCTCGCTGACGCCGACCATCGAAATGGCGAGCAACAGGTTGTTGCAGATCTTGGCGATCTGACCGGTGCCGACCTCACCGCAATGCACGATGTTGCGGCCCATCTGCGCCAGCACCGGTTGCAAGGTGGCGAACAGGTCAGGAGTGGCGCCGACCATGAAGGTCAACGTACCTGCAGTGGCGCCGCCGGTACCGCCTGACACCGGGGCATCGGCCATGGCCACGCCTTGTTTGGCGGCCGCCGCTGCCACATCGCGTGCGGTCTGCGGATCGATGGTGCTGCAATCCACCGCCGGCACGCCTTTGCCGATCCCGGCCAGCACACCGTCCTCACCGAGCCAGACGCTGCGTACATGCACCGCCGCCGGCAGCATGGTGATCACCAGTTCTGCATCTTCAGCGGCCTCGCGAGCCGAAGCGCGGATAGTGCCGCCCAGTTGCTCGAGTTCCGCCAGCACGGTTTTGTTCAGGTCCACCAGATTCAGCGAATGCCCGGCCTTGATCAGGTTGCGCGCCATCGGCGCGCCCATGTTGCCCAGACCGATAAATGCGATTTTCATGGCCATTCCTCAGCGCAGGTTGATGGTGGTGTTCACACCGTCGTTGACGCTGTCGTCATCGAACCAGCGCGCCGTGACCGTTTTGGTCTGGGTGTAGAACTGCACCACTTGCTTGCCGTACGGGCCGAGGTCGCCGAGTTTCGAACCGCGCGAACCGGTGAAGCTGAAGAACGGTACCGGCACCGGAATCGGGATGTTGATGCCGACCTGGCCAACGTCGATTTCAGTCTGGAACTTACGCGCCGCCGCACCGCTCTGGGTGAACAGGCCAGTGCCGTTGCCGAATGGGTTGGCGTTGACCAGCGCGATGGCCTGATCGAGGGTGTCGACTTCCAGCACCACCAGCACCGGGCCGAAGATTTCCTGGGTGTAGATCTGCATGTCGGTGGTCACCCCGGAGAACAGGGTCGGGCCGACAAAGTTGCCTTTCTCGTAGCCCGGCACGCTGATGTCGCGACCGTCCAGCTCGAGTTTGGCGCCTTCCTTGATGCCGCTTTCGATCAGATCGAGAATCCGCGCCTTGGCCTTTTTCGAAATGACCGGACCGACATCGGTGCCCGGCTCGTTGCCGGCGTTGACCTTGAGTTTCTGCGCCAGCGCTTTCAGATCCGGCAACCATTGTTTGGCCGCACCCACCAGCACCACCACCGAGGTGGCCATGCAACGCTGACCGGCCGCACCGAAACCGGCGCCGACCAGCGCATTGAGCGCTTGCTCGCGATTGGCATCCGGCAGCACCACCGCGTGGTTCTTCGCGCCCATCATCGATTGCACGCGCTTGCCATGCTTACCGGCCAGGTCATAAACGTGGGTGCCGACGGCGGTCGAACCGACGAACGAAACCGCCTTGATGTCCTTGTGGGTGCACAGGCCATCGACCACGTCCTTGCCACCATGGACGACGTTCAAAACACCGGCCGGAATTCCCGCTTCAATCGCCAGTTCCACCAGCAACATGGTCGACAGCGGATCCTGTTCGGATGGCTTGAGGACGAAGGTGTTGCCGCAGGCGATGGCCATCGGGAACATCCACAGCGGAATCATTGCCGGGAAGTTGAACGGGGTGATGCCGGCGCAAACGCCGATCGGCTGGCGCAGGGTGTAGGTGTCGACGCCGCCGGCCACGTTCTCGGCGAACTCGCCCATTTGCAGGCTGCCGATGGAGCAGGCGTGCTCGACCACTTCCAGGCCACGGAAAATGTCGCCTTCGGCATCGGCAATGGTCTTGCCCTGCTCGGCGCTCAGCACCACGGCGATGCGTTTGGAATGCTCACGGATCAACGCCTGCAGCTTGAGCATGATGCGCATGCGCGCGCCGATCGGGGTCAGTTTCCAGGTCTGGAAGGCGCGCTGGGCGGCACTGACGGCAGCGTCGACTTCAGCGGCGGTGGCGAACGGGACTTTGGCCAGCACCTGCTGGGTCGCCGGGTTGACGATGTCGTGCCACTCGGTGGTCTGCGACTCGACCCACTCGCCGTCGATCAGCAGCTTGACCTTCTGGATCGTGGTTTCGTTGGGCGTAAGCGATGCGTTCATGCTGGTCTCCAGAACTTGTTTTTATCTTAGGAGCCAAGGCGAAAGGTTCGCCTTGAGATGAGGCGTGTGTCACGAATTGGTTGTCGGACTGTTTTTGGAGTATAGATGTGCAAACTTCTAATAAGAACGCACATATAAGCCCGTCCATCATGCAAAAAAACATCACGTCTCTAGGTTCGCTGAACTGGGACGACCTCAAGTTTTTCCTCGAAGTCGCCCGTACCCGCAAGGCCAGCACGGCGGCCAAGCGCCTGGCGGTCGACTACACCACCGTGTCGCGGCGGATCAGTTCGCTGGAAGCGGCGCTCGGCACTTTGCTGTTCGAAAAGTCGCGTACCAGCGGTTTCGTACTGACTGCCGAAGGCCAGCGCCTGCTGAGTTATGCCGAGTCGATCGAAAGCACGCTGCACATGGCCTGCGAGCAGGTCTCAGGCTCCGGCGTCGCGCTGTCCGGGCATGTGCGCATGGGTTGCACCGAAGGTTTCGGCAGCTTCTTCATCACCCCGCAACTGAGCCACTTCGTCGACGCCTACCCGGCGATCTCGGTGGACATCCTGCCGCTGCCGCACTTCATCAGCCTGTCCAAACGCGAGGCCGACATCGTCATCGCCCTCGAACGCCCGGAACACGGGCCGTACGTGTGCTGCAAACTCTGCGACTACCGCTTGCAGCTCTACGCAACCCAGGAATACCTGGACAAGCACCCGCCGATCCGCCGCCCCGCCGACCTGGGCAAGCATCAATTCATCAGTTATGTGGATGATCTGGCGTTCAGCTCGGAGCTGCTGTATCTGGCGAACGTGTTGCCCGGCGCCAGCGCCAATCTGCGCAGCACCAGCGTGATTGCGCAGTTCGTCGCAGCGCAGCAGGGGCGCTCGCTGGCGATTCTGCCGTGCTTCCTCGCAGCACAGGATCCGCGCCTGTTGCCGGTGCTGCCGGAGGAAATCGACATCACCCGGCAGTTCTGGATGTACTGCCGGGAGGATCTGCGCAAGTTGAAGCGGATCACGTTGCTGTGGGATTACATCCGTGAGGTGACAGAGCGCAATCAGGCGCTGTTGATGGGTGAGACCCGCGAAATGCAATTCGCCGATTAATCGGCGCTGACCACAATCGACACCCGGCGGTTTTCGGTGCGGCCGGCGGCGGTGTCGTTCGAGGCGACCGGTTCGCGGCTGCCGAGTCCTTGCAGCTGGATGTTCTCTTCTTTCATGCCGACCGAGGTCAGCACTTTGCCGACGCTTTTCGCGCGACGCAGAGACAGCTGCTGGTTGTAGGTTTCCTTGCCCGAAGCGTCGGTATGGCCATCGACCCGCACGCGCTCGATGCCGACACCCAGCAACGCTTTGCCGATGCGCTCGACGATTTCGGTACTTTGCTGGTTCAGGCTTTCGACATCGCTGCCAAACAGCACTTTGCCCGACAGGCCGAACTCCCAGCCATCATCGGTCAACTCGAAGCCTTGCTGCTTGAGGACCGCAACCTGGGCGGGCGTCAGGCCTTTTTGCGGGGCGGTCTGGCAACCGGTCAGGGCCAGCATGGCCGTCAGCAACAGGGTGGAAAACAGTCGAAAGGAAAGTGAGAACACGGGCATCAGCTCCTGGTTTGAACGGGATCGACCGGGTGCTCCGACCCGGCCGTGGATTGGGCGCCGCGCGACAAACGCTTGGCTTGATACATCGCGGCATCGGCCGCATCGAGCAAGGTGCCGGGCGTGACGCCATGATCGGGGTAAACCGCGATGCCGATACTGAGCGACGTCACGACACTGCTGTCGCCCGGCAGCGCAATCGGGGTGTCCATGCTGGCGAGGATCTTGTCGGCAATGCGCTCGGCGTCTTCGGTCTTGTGCAAGGGCGTGAGCAGAACGGCGAACTCGTCACCGCCCAGACGCGCCACCAGATCCTCTTCACGCAACTGCGCCCGCACCCGATTAGCCACCGCCACCAGCACCGCGTCACCGGCGGCATGACCGAAGTTGTCGTTGATGTCCTTGAAGCGGTCGCTGTCGAGAAACAGCACCGCCACGCGCTCGTTGAGTTTGTGGGCGCTGCGTAGCGCACGGATCAGGCGGCCTTCGAAAAAGGCCCGGTTCGGCAAGCCGGTGAGACTGTCGTGGCTGGCCTGGTGGGCGAGGGTTTCGTTCTCGCTTTGCAGGTGGGTTTGCCAGTCTTCGAGTTCATCGAGCAAGGCATTGAAGTCATTGCCGAGGTTGTCCAGTTCGGCAATCTTCGCCCGTGGCACCCGTCGATCCAGTGCCCGCTCGCTGCGGGCCGCATGCGCCACCGCCGCCAGGCTGTGCAACGGGCCGATGATCCTGCGCAACTGACGCTGCGCCAGGTACAGCGCGACCCAGGCGCTGATCGCCGTGCAGAGAATGATCCCCGCCAGACCGCTCAACAGAAAGCGCATCAGGCTGCCGCCGTGGCCGATCAGCAAAATGCGCCCGATCTCGCGATCCTGATGCTGAATCGGCAGGTTGATGGGTTTTTCCAGAATCACTCGCGCGACCTGCATCTCCAGCTCGGAAATCAGGCCGTTCTCCGGACGCTGCCAGCGCGCGAGCAATTGGCCCTGAGTGTCCAGCACCTGGGCATCCGCCACCTCTTCGGTCGAGGCGATCAACGCCAGCGCTTCGGTCGCGGCGGCCTTGTCGTTGAACACCACGGCGGCTTCCACGGTGTAACTGATCGAGCGGGCGATCAAGTGCAGGTTGTGATCGGCATAGACCCGCAGCGCCAGCACCCCAAGCAGCGTCAGCGACACACTGGCCATTGCCACGGCGACCAGCGCCACAATCAGGTTGCCACGGCCGATGACCGAGCCGAGGGTCGGGCGCCCTGTGGATTTGTCGCGTCTCATGGCACCGCCGGTTTGCGGCGCGACAACTGCAGCACGCTGGGATGAATGCGCACGCCGCTGCGGGCGACGGAGTCGAGATTGACCTCAAACGACACTTGTTCATCGCCGACCCGCAGGCAGAAAAGGCTGCCGACCGTGCATTGATCGCCGCCTTCGCTGATGCTCAGCACCGGATGGCCGATCAGGGACGCGAACAGCCGGCTGCGTTCGTCGGTCGTAAGCTTACCGATGTAGACTGCGTCGCACTCGCTGACGATGGCCGGATTGTCGGCCAACAGTCGACGCACGATGACCGGACGCCCCGTGGCCTGGGTCGTACCCTTGACCAGGTCGTCGGTGTATTCGGTCGGGCCGACGATGCACAGGCGCAATTGCGCCGGTTCTACCGGCCAGCGCGCGTAACTGAGGATACCGAGGACAACCTGGGTGACGGATTTGGCCCGCTGTTCGGCCATGCCCGTCGAGGGTTGAGCCTGGGCAGCGGCCACACCCGTGAGCAAACAGAGCACACCGGCAAGCAACGCCTGCTTGCAGCCAACTACGCGCTCTGTCGCCCAGACAGCCACCTTCATGCAGGGATTCTCTTGGATCGTTACGAAATGATGCCGCAACGATAGCACAGGGTTGGAACACCAGCGATACAGCGACCTCTGACCGGTCGATCAATTATCGGCGGCAATCGAAGGCACCTTCATCCTTTATGCGGCACCCCTTCTTCCAGTTCCAGCATCAGTCCACTCAGGCGCTTCACCTTGCGCTGCACCGCTTCTTCAAACACGCCGCTCCGAGGTTCGATCAAGGTGAACCAGTCCTTGGCCCGGGTAATTCCGGTGTAGATCAGCTCCTTGGTCAACACGGGATTCAGGGCGTCCGGCAGGATCAACGCGGTATGGGCAAACTCCGAGCCCTGCGACTTGTGCACGGTCATCGCATAGACGGTCTCGACATCGTTGAGCCGGCTCGGCAGCACGAAACGCACCCCTCCGCGCCCGTCGTTACGCGGGAACGCCACTCGCAACACCGACTTGCCGGCATCCGGGCCATCGCGCTCGGGCAATTTCAGGGCGATACCGATGTCACCGTTCATCAGCCCCAGACCGTAGTCATTTCGGGTCATCAGCACCGGCCGGCCTTCGTACCATTGCTGATCGCTTTCGATCAGCCGCGCTTTGAGTAACGCGTCGGTGATGCGCTGGTTCAGCCCCTCGACACCCCACGGCCCTTTGCGCACTGCGCACAACAACTGGAAGGTATCGAAGGCCCGCAGGACGTCACGCGCCCAGTCGACCCAGCCTGAATGTTCGAGCGGCGTTCCAATCGCCGGACGTCGATCGCGCAAAACGCTCAGATAATGTCGATAACCGTGAGGGCCTTCGCCGTGTCCATCGAGCACCAGGTGCTCAAGTTTCCGGTCGTGCTCGTTCTGAAGCGGCAACGAAAACACATCTCCATGAGTCTTGGCTTCCAGCAACTGCCGAGCCTCGTCCGGGAGTTGCTGATTCACCCGCCGCGCCAGTTGGCCGATGCCGCTGCCCTCGCCGAAACGCCGCGAGTGACGCAACATCACCACTTGCTGGGCCAGCGGATGCGAGCCGTCAGAGCCTTCGTGCAAGCCGCTGTCCTGCAGGGATTCGCCGCTCACCTGTTCCAGCCACTGGCGAGTCTGCGGACTGTACCAACCGGCTTCGGCATCGCGGCACAAATCTCCCAGCACCGCCCCCGCCTCCACAGAGGCCAGTTGATCCTTGTCGCCCAGCAACACCAATCGGGCATGAGGCGGCAAGGCATCGAGCAGGTTGGCCATCATTTCCAGGTCGATCATGGACGCTTCATCGACCACCAGAACGTCCAGGGGCAGACGGTTACCGGCATGGTGGCGAAAGTGCCGCGTGCCGGGACGACTGCCGAGCAGGCGGTGCACCGTGGTCACCTCGGTCGGGATTTTTTCCCGGACGCTGTCAGCGACCTTCAGCGATTGCACCTGCTGACTGATGGACTCGGTCAGCCGCGCCGCCGCTTTACCGGTAGGCGCCGCGAGCCGAATGCGCAATGGTTGATGCGCCTCGACCGCAGGTGCCTGGAGCAACGCCAGCAAACGGACCACCGTCGTCGTCTTGCCGGTACCTGGACCGCCCGTGATGATGCTGAAGGCACTTCGGGTGGCCAGGGCGCAGGCGAGTTTCTGCCAGTCGATGACATCCGCACGCTGCGCTGGATCGAACAGCTCGTCCAGCCGCCGTGCAAGATCGGATGGTGTCGCTTCCTGCTCCGCGAGCCGCTGACGCAATGCGCTGTCGATACGCCGCTCGTAGGCCCAATAGCGCCGCAAGTACAAGCGCTTGCCGGACAACACCAGCGGGCGTTCCTGCGACGACGCACTTTCGTCGGCGGCCAGTGCCACCAGCGAACTGCCGGCCAGTACCTTGCACCAGTGCGCTCCGTCGAGGGTTTCGAGCAGTTGCGATGGCAGCAGCAACACGCCGGGTTGTGCATCCCCCTCTGGCGGTAGGGACAAAGCGAAATCCGGCGCCTTGAGGGTTTCGAACAGATCCAGACAGACATGACCATGGCCGAGCTGGTGACTGGTCAATGCGGCGGCGAGCAACACCAGCGGATCGACATCGGGTGCCAACTCATGAAGAAAGGCCACGAATGCCTTGTCCAGTGCCCGCAACCAGCCACGCTCGACCCATTGGGTCAGCAACAGCAACAGATCATCGGCACGGGTCAGGGGCGTCAGTTGCGCGAGGCTGTCGGCGGTCAGCGGCGTTGGCAGCAGGTCGGCGAATGTCCGGTTCATAGCAATACTCCCTGTTCCCACGCGGGCTCGGCCTTGGGTTGCGGTTTGCCCTGGAACATCAAGTCCAGACGCTCGATCAGCGCCCTTGGTGGTCGCGCGAAGTAAACGCCACCGCCAGGGGCCCGTGTCCCGCGCAGGAACAGATACAACGCGCCGCCGATATGCCGGTCGTAGTCGTAATCGGCGAGCCGCGCCTTGAGCTGACGATGCAGTGCCAACAGGTACAGCACGTATTGCAGGTCATAACGGTTGTCGAGGATCGACTGCTCCATGGCCCGCTCGGTGTACGCAGCGTCATCGACGCCCAGCCAGTTGGATTTGTAATCGGCCACGTAGTAACGACCCTCGTGCTCGAACGTCAGGTCGATAAAGCCTTTGAACATGCCATTGAGCTGCACCGCTTCGGCGTCGACCCGGGCCACGCCGTTGTGGGTGAACTGACGCACCTGTTCGTCGAGCTTGAGCACGTCGACTTTGTGGCTGGCAAACCAGAACTCCATCTCGACCCGATACTGCTTCAATTGCTCAAGCACCACTGGCGGTTGGTCGAGCCCTGCGGGCAGTGGCAGTTTGAGCAAGTGTTGCAACCAGTCGCCGAGGGTGGTGATCCAGCCTTCCCAACCCCGCCGATTGCAACGCCGGGCGATCGCATCGTCCAGCGACTCGCGGGTGACCGCGAACCCTTCCTCCCCTGCCCACTCCAGCAAACCGTGAAGAAACGTTCCCGGATTCGGCCCGCGAGGGAAGCGGTGAATATCGGCCCCGCCGGCGATGATCTCGCGCGGAGCTTCAGGATCGAGGCGTTCGTCGTCGAACAGTTTTTGCGCTTGCGGACTGTCAGGAGCTTCGTCATTGCCGACGCTCAGCACGTCACTGATGCGCAAGGCGCTGTACGATGCGATCCACCAGTTTTCGCTGGCCCTGCGGCTCGGTAAAAGGGTGGCACGTAGCATGGCTTCGTTACGCGGAGGCTGATACTCCTCGCTGGTGGCCGCCGGCATTTCAACAACGCTCAGCGCCGAACAACCCTGTTGCAGATCGTCCAGCCAACGGGCCAATCCGCTGGATTCACCCAACGTTGCGCCACCGCCCAACAGATAGCCCAGCGCAGAAAGATGCAGTACCGAGCTGCTGTGGTTACCGCGCTTGAGATCCGTCACCCCGAGCCAGCACGCATGTTGTGCGCGAGTCAGCGCGACGTAGAGCAAACGCAGATCCTCCGCCAGGCGCTCGTTGTCCGCCAGGGCGATCAGTTCGGCGTCGGGCTTCAGACTGATGCGGGCCTTGCCGGACTCATCGTGGTAATGCAGCGGCAATCGACTGCCATCCACGGGTTTGGCCGAGCAGATGAAAGGCAGGAACACCAACGGGTATTCAAGCCCCTTGGACTTGTGAATGGTCACGACCTTGACCAGTTGCTCGTCGCTCTCAAGACGCAGGATCTGCTCTTCACCTGCCTGCCCTGACAGCGCCAGATGCTCGGCCAGATGACGGATCAGTGCCTGCTCGCCATCGAGTTCCGACGCGGCCTGTTGCAACAACTCCGACAGATGCAACAGGTTGGTCAGCACCCGCTCGCCATCACTGCGGGCGATGAGCATCTGCGGCAGTTGAAAGTCGTGCAGCAGGCGCCGCAACATCGGCAGCACCCCTTGCTTGCGCCAGAGCTCACGATAACCTCGGAACTGCATGACCCGGGTTTCCCAGACCAACTCGTCCTGATTCAGACGTTCCAGCTCAGCCAGCGGCAGGTTCAGCGTGATGCACGCCAGCGCCGCTTTCAGGGAGCGTTCGACATCCGGCTCGGCGCACGCCTTGAGCCACGACAACAGGTCATGGGCTTCCTGTGCGGCAAAGACCGAGTCCTTGTCCGACAGATAAACGCTGCGGACTCCGCGCGCCGCAAGCTCACCGCGTACCGCCTGCGCCTCTTTACCATCGCGCACCAGGATCGCAATGTCCGCTGGCCGCAGCCCACGCCAATCCTTGCCGTCCTGCGCAAACCCGGCACGACCGGTTTGCCCGCCATTGAGCAGAGTCGTGATCTCACTGGCGCAGGCCGCCGCCAACTGCTGGCGATAAACCGCCCCGGACAGTGGTTTGTCGGTGGATAAATGCCAGATGTTCAGCGCCGGTACGTCCAGCCCGGATACCTGCAAATGTTCTTTACGACCCTGAGCCTCCACAGGCTGGAACGGTACTGGGTTATCGCCACTTTTCTCTCGGAACAGAAATGCTCCGCGCCCTTGCTCACGGGACTCGGCACGTTCGAAAACATGGTTGACCGCACTGACCATCCCGTGACTGGAACGGAAGTTGGTGCCCAGGGTATGCAGGCGTCCGGTTGTGGCCTGGCGGGCTCGCAGGTAGGTGTAGATGTCCGCGCCACGGAAGGCATAGATCGCCTGCTTGGGGTCGCCAATCAGGAACAGCCCGGTCTCGGGGTTATTCTCTTCAATGCGATAGATGCTTTCGAAGATCCGGTACTGCACCGGGTCCGTGTCCTGGAACTCATCGATCAGTGCGACCGGGAACTGCTCGCGGATGAGCGTGGCGAGCCGCTCCCCACCGTCGGATTGCAAGGCCGAGTCCAGACGCAATAGCATGTCGTCGAAACCCATTTCGGCTCGACGGCGCTTCTCGTCTTCAAAGCGGGCACCGACCCATTTGGCAGCATGCTGCAGCACGGCCGCATCGGGCGTCGGCAAATTGTCGAGGCTCGACTTGAGCACAGGCATGGCACCCAGGCCCGGGTGACTCGGCGGCTCGCCCTTCCAGGCTTCAGCCATGCCCTCCGGCGTGAGCCTGGCGAACCCGGTGCCGATATCCAGTTGCTCGAACGACTCGTCCTCGGCCCAGGCCTTGAGCTTTTCGAACCAGGGTTCGAAATAGCGGGCTTGCATCTTGCGCCCGTCCACGGTTTTGTTGGCGACGCCCTGATGACAGATCGCGAGCAACTCATCGGCCCACTGCCGCCATGGTCCCTTCAACTCCACCAATGCCGCACGGCGTTCCTGCAGGCATTCTTCGATCAGCTCGGAGGGGGTCTTGTCAGAGTCCGCTTCGCGCTCGGTGCCAAACAGCCCACGCACTCGCGGTAACAGGGCCGCCGGACCTCCCCAGTGACTGCGGACCCAGCTCAATGCATCGCCCTGCATCGGATAGCAGAACAGCCGCCAATAATCGCGCAGCACTTCGCCGAGCAGGTCGCTGTGATCGGTTTCCAGGGTCTGGGTAAACAGACTGCCGCTGTCGAACGCATGCTCGCGCAACATTCGCTGACACCAACTGTGGATCGTCGAAACGGCGGCTTCGTCCATCCATTGCGCGGCGATATCCAGGCGGTTCGCGCAACCGGGCCATTGTTGCGGATCGAACTCTGCACGCAGTTCATCGATCAGCGCATCAGGGGGAGGCGTCTCGTCACGAAAGAAACGGGCGGCCTCGGCCAGACGCGTGCGTATACGTTCGCGCAGTTCTTTGGTGGCCGCGTCGGTGAAGGTCACCACGAGAATCTGCGGGGGCAACAGCTCTCGACCGAAACCACTCGCCTCGCCTCCGTGGCCGAGGATCAACCGCAGATACAACGCCGAAATGGTAAACGTCTTGCCAGTGCCCGCACTGGCTTCAATCAGTTGGCTGCCCTTTAACGGGAATGCCAGGGCGAGTGGCGGCTGGTTACTCATGCGCCTGCCTCCTCGTGGATCCATGAGCGCCACGGTGCCTCAAGCAGAGGGCGATACAGTGCATCACACCAACCGGAGAAGGTTTCATCCGCCTGCAGTGCATCGAAGTCGGCGAATTGTCGGGACAGAGCCGGACTTTCACGCCGCTCGCCTTCGCTGGTCTGACCATCGCCCTCATAGGCTTTACGGGCAGCCGCTTCAGCCTTGACCGGATCGGTCTGGGCCAGCCATGCAAAAGCCGTTTTCACCGCGACCGGAAGTGGCTGGCACATGCCCGTCTGCCAGGCGAGCAGCAGATCCTCGAGAATTCGCCCCGCTCGAGTCTGTTCCAGAGGTTCAAGAAGGAGCGTGTCATCACTGGCCACCAGTGCGGTCGTCAGGGAGAGTCCACTGGCGCACGCGACGAGATGGCTGACCCAGGGCTTGGTCATGCGATGCCATTTGCGGCTCTTGATCGAGCCTATGCTGTTGGGGATTGTTGTGACCGACAGTACGCCGCCATCGGCGCGCCGGTGCAAACCGCCTAGCCATCCTTCAAGGCGCAGTTCCTGCCATTCAAAATTGATCGGTAGCGCGTTGGTTAGCGGTGTCGGCCATAACGCCAACAGCTGTTGATATCGTTGCAACAAGTCTGGCAAAGGCTCGATCAACTCTCGTTGAAGGCATTCACCGAACCCGGCCATGGGCAGCAGTCCGCTGTTCTGCAGGCGTCGGGCTTGAGACTCGAGCGCCTGATCAACATTGTCCGGGTGTCTCAAGGCTGCCCCGAGCAAGCTGTCGCTGAGCATGTATCGCTGCAACGCATCCAGCACAAAGGGTTCCTCGTCAGCCTGAGGTACCTGCGCCGCTTCAAAGTAAACCTTGAGTCGCTGAGTGAAAAAGTGTCGAACCGGATTGCGCAGGAAGTCCTGCAGCAGCTCCAGACTCAACGGTTCCTCCTGAACATGGGGGGCAAGCATTGTTGCGACGTCATTCTGCTCGTGATGCTGATGCAGCACTTGCCATTCGCTGGCATAGCTGAACAGTTTGTCTTCCTCATGGAAGTAGCGCGAACTGAATGGCTGCAACGGATGCTCCTGAGTCATGGCAATCAGAAGATCTTCGTTGTCGTCGACCGATCGCCATCCATTGGCGAGATGATCGCGCAACTGGCCGATCAACACAGAGGCTGGCCGCTCGCTGTTGTCGCGAATGCTGCGGCCCACCCAACTGATGTAAAGCTGATGACGGGCGGACAAGAGCGCTTCGAGCAGAAGATAGCGATCATCCTCCCGACGGGATCGATCTCCCGGCCGGTAGTCGCTGCCCATGAGATCGAAGTCCAGCGGCGGTTGAGCGCGTGGATAATCGCCATCGTTCATTCCCAACAGGCAAACCAGCTTGAACGGGATCGCGCGCATCGGCATCAGTGTGCAAAAGTTCACGGCACCGGCCAGGAAGCGCTGCGACAGACGCCCCTGATCCAGTCCCGCCAGCCAGGCCTCGCGGACGACGGTCAGTGGCAGCTCGTCCAGCAGAGCGACGGTTTCACAAGTTTCCAGCCAGGTTTCGCGCAACTCCTCGAGTTGAGCCAGCAGATAGTCGTCATGCTCATCTTCAGGCTTGAAAAACAGCTGCATCAACGCCTGAAGCCGATGTCCCCATTCCTGCGGTTGCGCGGGTTTCATCAGTTGCTGATGCGAGAGTTCCAGTGCATCCAGCAACGCTACCAACGGGCCGATCAACGCGGCATCGAGACCACCGATTTCATCGTAGGGTTCGATATCCCCACAGGCTCCGGAACTGCCGACGGCATAGCCGAGCAGCATCCGACGCAGGCCGAAGCGCCAACTGTTTTGCTCCAGTTCGTCGGGCAATCCCAGTTCGGCCCGTTGCCCGGCATCGATGCCCCAACGTACGCCGGCCCCTTCGATCCAGCGATGCAGAGTCGGCAAGTCTCGCTCCTGCACACCAAACCTGGCGCGTAACGCAGGAACGTCGAGCAGGTCGAGAATTTCACTGACGGGGAAACGACTGTCCGGCAGCTTGAGCAGATGCTCGACAGCGATCAGTAATGGATCCCGTCCGCGCTGCCCCTGATCGGCCATGGTGAAAGGAATGAAGCGTGGATCCTGACGATCCAGTTGGCCAAATACGGCGCGGATATGCGGCGCATAACTATCGATGTCAGGCACCATCACGATCACATCGCGAGGGCGTAATTGAGGGTTGGCACTGAAACGGGCCAGGAGTTGGTCGTGGAGAATCTCCACTTCGCGCTGGGCGCTATGAGCTATGTGAAAGCGGATCGAATCGTCTTGAGTCAGATCGACTGCCGGCCAGAGCGTTCGAGTCTCGCTGAGCGGCCGCAGCTCCAGAATGTCGTCCTGTAACTGATTGAGCATGTTCTTCGGCTGGTTTTCGCTGAACAGATCGATACGTCCGTTGCGAAATGCTGCGCGATAGCTGTCCGGCTCGTCGTAGCTGTCGAGAAGGTTGATGTAATCGCGACCTTGCTTGCCCCACGCTGCGAGGAGCGGGTGAGCATGTTGGTGGAGCGATTCCGAATCCAGCACCACAGGCATGCCGTTTTTTCGGGCCTGCCGCTTGTACTGATGACGCAAGAGATCCTTGTCGGCAACGATATCGGCCCAGTGATAACGACAGGGGTTATGGACGCACAATAAAACCTGGCTGAAACGAGACAACCCGGCCAATGCTTCCAGTACCTGGGCGGGCAACGAGGAAATTCCGAAAACGATCACTCGCTGTGGAAGTCCGGTCGGTGCGCGTTCAAGACTGTTGATGCGCTCCATGAACCGCTGGTGCACGCCCGCGCGACTCTGGGCCATGCCTTGCTCGCCCACATCGTCCAGCAGAGCGCGCCACAATTCTGCCTGCCAGCAACTGGTCGGCGAGAGCGGCTTCGCTTCACCTCTTACATTTCGGAGTTGATGATGCCCCTCTGCCCAGTCCTCAAGCCAATCAGCGCGGTAAACCTGGTATTGGTCGAAGAGGTCTGCCAGACGTTCGGACAACTGGTAGCGTTTGCGCAGATCACTGTCATGGGTGAGAAAGCGTTGTAGCGGTTCGAAATGCGGACGGGTGATGACCTGTGGCAACAGGCGCATCAGACGCCAGGTCAACGGTGCCTTGTCGAGCAGCGACTTTGCCGGAATTTCCTCTCGTCCCAGAACCATCCGGTAAAGCTGCCACATGAAACTGCCCGGCAGTTGCACATCAATAGCAGCGGCGATACCACAGCCGCCGGAGTCGTCCTCTTCAGGGTCCTCAGCCAGTGCCAGCTTGAGCCATTGAGCGATGCCGTTGCTCTGTACGAGCGCGATTTCGTTCTCCAGGGGAGCCAGTGGATAGCGCCGCATGATGCTGATCACAAGGCTGCGCAGTTCATCCAGGCTGTTGCTCTGAACGACCATGAATGCAGCGTTGAGGGACTGGGTGTCCGGCATGAAGGCTTCCTTGGAAAAGTACAAAAGCTAGGGCTGAACCTTAGCATTGTCGGCCGGCGGCGACAGCCGCAAGGCGGCTGAGAATGCTGTAAGAACTTTCCTGCGGGCAAAACAAAACCCCAACTGCTTTCGCAATTGGGGTTTCGGAATTTAATCTTGACGATGACCTACTCTCACATGGGGAAACCCCACACTACCATCGGCGATGCATCGTTTCACT
>NZ_RRZJ01000070.1:0-1059 GCF_004368175.1 Pseudomonas sp. CH235 | reverse complement strand
CCGGCAAGCGCCTGACGCGCTATTCCGTGACCCTGCGCCCGCAACTGGCGTATCTCGCGCACCGGATCAACCAGCGGATCTTCCAGAACCTCAGCGTGCCGAAAATCATCGGCAAGGTCCTCGAAGAACACGGCATCCAGGGCAACGCCTACGCCTTCCAGACCGGTTCGATCTACCCCGATCGCCTCTACTGCGTGCAGTACGACGAATCGGACCTGCATTTCATCCAGCGCCTGTGCGAAGAAGAAGGCATTCACTACCACTTCCAGCACAGCGCCACGGGCCACAAACTGGTGTTCGGCGACGACCAGACGGTGTTCAAGAAACTGGCGCCGGTGGCCTATCAGCAGGACTCCGGCATGGTCGCCAGCAACCCGGTGATCAAACGCTTCGACCTGCGCCTGGAAACCCGTACCAGCCGCACCACCCGCCGCGACTACGACTTCGAAAAACCGCGCCTGACGCTGGAAAGCGAAAACCGCGGCGACGCCCTGCCCGACCTCGAGGACTACGATTACCCGGGCCGTTTCATCGACCGCGAGCGCGGCAAACACCTGGCCAAGCGCGCCCTCGAACGTCATCGCAGCGACTTCCAGCTCGCCGAAGGCAAGAGCGACCAGCCGTTGCTGGTCAGCGGCCATTTCCTCGCGCTGAAAGAGCACCCGAAAGCCAAGTGGAACGACCTGTGGCTGCTCACCGAAGTCCACCACGAAGGCAAACAGCCGCAGGTGCTGGAAGAGTCGGTGACCAGTGACACCACCGCGCTCAAAGACGATTTCCATCAGGGTTACCGCAACCGCTTCCAGGCCACCCCGTGGGACGTGCCGAACCGCCCGCCCCTGCGCCACCCGAAACCGCGCATCCTCGGCAGCCAGAGCGCCGTGGTCACCGGGCCGAAAGGCGAAGAAATCCACTGCGACGAATACGGCCGCGTGAAAGTCCAGTTCCACTGGGACCGCGACGGCCTCGCCGACGACAAGACCAGCTGCTGGCTGCGCGTGTCCTCCGCCTGGGCCGGCGCCCAGTACGGCGGCATCGCGATCCCGCGCATCGGCATGG
>NZ_RRZJ01000069.1:0-1059 GCF_004368175.1 Pseudomonas sp. CH235 | reverse complement strand
CCGGCAAGCGCCTGACGCGCTACTCCGTGACCCTGCGCCCGCAACTGGCGTATCTCGCGCACCGGATCAACCAGCGGATCTTCCAGAACCTCAGCGTGCCGAAAATCATCGGCAAGGTCCTCGAAGATCATGGCATCCAGGGCAACGCCTACGCCTTCCAGACCGGCTCGATCTACCCGGAGCGCATCTACTGCGTGCAGTACGACGAATCGGACCTGCATTTCATCCAGCGCCTGTGCGAAGAAGAAGGCATTCACTACCACTTCCAGCACAGCGCCACGGGCCACAAACTGGTGTTCGGCGATGACCAGACGGTGTTCAAGAAACTGGCGCCGGTGGCCTATCAGCAGGACTCCGGCATGGTCGCCAGCAACCCGGTGATCAAGCGCTTCGACCTGCGTCTGGAAACCCGCACCAGCCGCACCACCCGCCGCGACTACGACTTCGAAAAACCGCGCCTGACGCTGGAAAGCGAAAACCGCGGCGACGCCCTGCCCGACCTCGAGGACTACGATTACCCGGGCCGTTTCGTCGACCGCGAACGCGGCAAACACCTGGCCAAACGCGCCCTCGAACGCCACCGCAGCGACTTCCAGCTCGCGGAAGGCAAGAGCGACCAGCCGCTGCTGGTCAGCGGCCATTTCCTCGCGCTGAAAGAACACCCGAAGGCCAAGTGGAATGACCTGTGGCTGCTCACCGAAGTCCACCACGAAGGCAAGCAGCCGCAGGTGCTGGAAGAGTCGGTGACCAGCGACACCACCGCGCTCAAAGACGATTTCCATCAGGGTTACCGCAACCGCTTCCAGGCCACCCCGTGGGACGTGCCGAACCGCCCGCCCCTGCGCCACCCGAAACCGCGCATCCTTGGCAGCCAGAGCGCCGTGGTCACCGGCCCTAAAGGTGAAGAAATCCACTGCGACGAATACGGCCGGGTGAAAGTCCAGTTCCACTGGGACCGCGACGGCCTCGCCGACGACAAGACCAGCTGCTGGCTGCGCGTGTCCTCCGCCTGGGCCGGCGCCCAGTACGGCGGCATCGCGATCCCGCGCATCGGCATGG